>NZ_SJXI01000029.1:0-8846 GCF_004337455.1 Parafrankia sp. BMG5.11
CCAGCGCACTAGGCCGTCGAGCAGGTCGGCCAGGTCGGGGGCGTTCCATCCAGCGGAGCTGACGCGTATCCCTGCCTTCCCGGGCCGGTGCCGGCGATGCCTGGCACGATCGGCCGCTGCAGGGTAGCTGCCTCCTCGATTCCGGAAAATCTACTCCCGCCGCAGTAGACATCAAGCGCTTCCCTGGGTAGAGTTCCTGTCGTAGCCAAGGAATTCACATGGTCGCGGCAGACATGAACTGGCGCGGGCAGGGCGGTGGCCAGGGCAGGCCGCCGAGCACCACGACAGAAGTTCAGCAGTACCCGACCAGACGACGAGCAGAGGAGTAGACGCCATCAGGATCGCCCGAGCGATGGTCTAGCTCGCTCGGCTACCGCAGGCCCCAGATTGGAAGGTGGTCCCCGGTCACGCATCGCGATCTCCGCACGCCCGCCCTCCGGGGCCGGCTACGCGGACTCAGGGAACTTGACGTACCTAGCTAGTAGATGGTGTTGAATTTGCGGGGCCCTGGTGCCATTGGCACCAGGGCCCTTCGACGTGCCCCGGTTCTGGGGCGACCCCCACGTAGCCGTCCAGCGGAGGCGATCAACGGTCCCGCGGCCCGGTTCCTGGTGGCCTACAGATAGAAGCGACGCGCCGAACGAGCGACCGGTCCGACGCGCCTTGGGTGTCAATGGCCTCGGGGGCGCGGCAGCTCGGGGCGGGGTCCTGTGCGGCGCGGTGTGTGGCGCCCTGCGCTCGCCGGGCTGGGTTCCTGACAGTGTTCGACCTGCCAGTCGTGGGTGCTTGGCCGGCGGCATCTATCTGACCCTGCTCGTCGACCCGAAGGTCCGCGGCGCCCACCAGGAACAGCGGCTGGCCGACGCCCGCGCCGACCGCCCCTTCGACAGGACCGGGCCCACATCGTGGAGTACGACGTGCCCCGCGGCTTGTGCGCATGCCCGTCTGCTGGATCGGCCGCACATCCCCTGTGTGCCCGCCGTCGCGGTCACACCATCCCGCGACCCGGCCGCGATCTGGCTGCGGCAGATCGCGGCTGCTTCCTGGTCGTGCAGGCCGAGTGTGTTCCTCCACCGGAGCCGACGCCCTGCCCTGTCCTGCCTTTCCGAGCAGGCGCCGCCGCCGACGGGCCCCGTCGTGCGCGGCAGGGTAGCTGTCTCCTGGGAGCCAAAAATCTGTCCCCGCCGTAGTAGACATCTGGGCGCGGCTGTGGGTAGAGTTCCTGTCGTAGCGAAGGAAGTCACATGGTCGCGGCAGACATGAACTGGCGCGAGCAGGGCGGTGGCCAGGGCGGGCCGCCGAGTACCACCGCGAAAGGTTCGGCAGTACCCAGCAGTTGACCTATGTGGAGAGGGGAGCAGACGCCATCAGGATCGCCCGAGCGATGGTCTAGCTCGCTCGGTTACCGCAGGCCCCGGATTGGAAGGTGGTCCCCGGTCACGCATACGCGATCCCCGCACCCCCGCCCTCTCGGGTGGGCATGCGGGTTCCAGAACCCGGCGCGTCTTGGCCGGTAGATGGTGTTGAACCCCCCGGGGCCCTGGTGCTGTATGGCACCAGGGCCCCTCGATGTGTCCCGAGAGGCGCGATGACCCCTGAACGCACACGCAAACCGGCCCACAGTCTCGACGACGACGACTACCCCGCCTACACCATGGGCCGCGCAGCCGAGATGCTCGGCACCACGCCTGCCTTCCTGCGGGCCCTCGGCGAAGCCCGTCTGATCACGCCGCTGCGCTCCGAGGGCGGCCACCGCCGCTACTCCCGCTATCAGCTGCGGATCGCCGCCCGCGTCCGTGAACTCGTCGATCAGGGCACCGCGATCGACGCCGCCTGCCGCATCGTCATCCTCGAAGACCAACTCGCCGAAGCCCAGCGGCTCAACCAGCAATCACGCCAACTGACAACCGACCAGCCGCCACCCGCCGAGACCCCCTGACAGGCAGACGGCACTGTTGCCTCCACTCGACGGGCCCCGTGTGGCGGCAGGTAATGATCAGGCGATGAGGCGAGGTGTGGTCCGTCCTTCGGTCCCGATGTGGAAGTTCGCTGGGTTCCGGCTCCCTCCGGAGGTGATCGTGCTGGCGGTCCGCTGGTACCTGCGGTTCGCGCGGTCAGTGAGGTCTGTTGCGTCCAGTCGTGACCGGCGAGGCCCTGGCGGGGCATGTACCGTCAGTGTGATCACTGGCGGGCCGTCAGGGACTCGAACCGGCGCTGTTGCGTCGGCGAGATCCGCCATCGCGGATGTCGCCCGGGCGGCCACCGATCTGCCGGGAGATCCGCGAGCTGGTCCTGCGCCCCGCACGGAGAATCCGACCTGGGGCCACCGCAGGATCCAGGGAGAACTCGCCGGGCCGGGCTACCCGGTCGGGGTCGCCACCGTCTGACGGATCCTGCACCGCACCGGTGTCGATCCAGCGCCCCGCCGGACCGACTCCTCCTGGCGTACGTTCCTGCGTGCCCAGGCCTCCGGCATGCTGGCCTGCGATTTCTTCACGGTGGACACCGTGTTCCTCCAACAGATCTACGTGTTCTTCGTCGTCAAGCACGCCACCCGTCGTATCCATGTCCTCGGGGTCACGAGACACCCGACCGCGGCGTGGGTCACCCAGCGGGCACGGAACCTGCTGATGGATCTCGAGGAGCGTACCCACCGGTTCCGGTTTCTCATCCGTGACCGAGATGCGAAGTTCACGGCTTCGTTCGACGCTGGGTTTACCGAAGCCGGCATCGACGTGGTCGATACCCCGCCACAGTCACCCTCGGGGGGTTGATCAACGAATCGCAACGCAGCCCGGCACCTCCGCGGAAGATCGCGTCAACCGCAAAAGGCCAGCTCACAGGCCGAAATCCGGTTTTGGGAGCCCCACACGCCGAGAGGGGACCTTGCTGCGCGCGGGCGTGCCTGTCATGCGGTGACCGGCGCAGGCGGGCGGTCCGCCCTGACGGTGAACAGGATCGTCGCGACCACGAGCAGCGGCGCGCAGAACAGCGGCCCTGCCTCGGGCGCGACGAACGTCCACAGCGCACCGGCGGTCAACGTTGCGATCGCCCGACCGCCACTCTGCAGAGCGGCGAGGGTGCCGAACGCCGTCCAGCGGATCTCCGGCGAGCCCAGCCGGCCGACGCCGGTGTACTCGGCCGCGTCCACGGCACCGGCGGCAGCCCCTGCCAACACAAAGCAGACGGCGAGCAGAAGCAACTCGTTCGTCCCGGCCAGAGCGAATCCGGCATAGGCGGTCAGCAGGCACGTGGCGCCACCGGCGATGATCGGGCCAGTACCGATCCGGTCCGCCAGCGCACCCGCCCAGCTGGCGCAGACGGCCGCGCTGAGCTGGTAGCCGATGTACAGCAGCGCCACGAGCTGGAGCTGACTGAACGGTCCGGCTCCAGCGGGCAGTAGCTTCGTCGCGCGAAGCAGCAGTAGCACCGCGGCGATGTTCGCGGTCTCGTAGATCGCGACGCCGAGGAGGAACCGACCCAGGCGACCGCGCCGGAGCTGGTCGATTCTGCTACGCAGCGATGGCAGCTGCCACACGGCGTCCGGCTGGAGGACGTCCAGGTCCGGGCGTGTCGGATTCCCGCCCGGCTGCGCTGCCCGTCGCCGGTTCGCGCGGGCGCTGACGGCCACCGCCGCGACGGCCGGCAGCACCGCCAGCAGGATGACCGTCCGGACCTCCAGGAAGGTCAGGAACAGCAGCGCCAACACCGGGCCGAGGGCTGCGCCCACCGCGTCGATCGAACGTTCCACCCCGAGGCGGCGTCCCATCCGGTCCACGGTGGTGACCTCGCTCGCCTGCGCCGGCCGCAGGGGCGTGCGCAGCCCGCGGGCCGCCCACGAGCCGACCCTTACACCGTGGCCGCCTGCCATGCCACGCCGCTGAGCGCAAGCAGTGCCGACGCCAGCCCCATGCCGGCGTGCCCGACGAGGCTGACCAGGCCACGCCACCGCGGCCGGCGCAGCGCTGTCTCGGCGCCACCGAACCGGGCCGCCATCCCACCCGCGTGCCCGACGGCCTCCATTCCGGCGATGGCGAGCGGGACGCCCCCGGCCAGGCCGGTGACGAACGCAGGGAGGACGGTGGTGGTGCTCTCCTGCCCCGCTGTCGACAGCAGCGATGCCAGCCGCGACGAGGTCAGGTACCCGCGGACCCGTCCGCCCTCGCTCTGGACTGGGACAGGTACGTCACAGACGGCAGTGTCGGGTCTGGACACGACGGACGCGACGAGCGCGGCAGCCGCCGGCCCGGGCACAGCGGCGCAGGGGGCCGGCATCCGCGCCGGAAACGGCCGCGGCAGCACGACGGTCACTTCGGACGCGGTCACCGACGAATCGAGCATTCGACCATCATGTTCGCCGCACGGCGACTCCGAAGTCGTCTGTCGGACGCCCCATCCAGTCAGATGGGCGACCGGCCGGCGCTGCTGGCAGCCGCGTTTGCCGAACTCACCCACGCCATCTGGCCGCCGGCCGGCCAGAACCCGGCGCATTCGCCGCTATCTCGGAACGAGACAGTGCCGCCGTTCGCTATCGACCCTGCAAAAATAAAGATGATACTCATGGGGCGGTTGTCTCGGAGCCTGCCCGACCCTTCCAGCCTTGCCGGACCCAAATCGATACTCCGGCGAGTAGAAGAGGAGAACCGCTGCCGTTCGCCGGCGTCCGGGTCGACCCTGCGGTCGTTGACCCGCGGCGCGGTGACCTCGACCGCACCGGCGGCGGTCATCACCTGCCCGGGCTGGGCGTGGCCGTTACAGACCACCAGCCGGCGGCCACCCTCGTCGCGCTCGTCGGCGAGCTCGGCGATGTAGGCGTCGACCTCGGCTTCCAACGCGGCCGCGAGCATCCGCCGCGCACCTTCCCGGACGATCTCATCGATCAGCGACGGCCTGACCGTCGAACCGTCCCCGGGCGTGCTGTCCTCGGGTACTACCGTGAGCACCGGCATGCCTTCCCGACCGACGCGCCAACGTCGGCCTGCCTGAGACCTCAACCTCGATCACCGGGAAGGCACGCCCCTCCCCAGCCGACCACAGATCTCAACCATTGCTCGGCCGTAGCCCGCCGGTTCTTCATCCAGGCGCCGGCGCATGGCCGCCAGCCGGTCGAGGTCACCACCGACAAGGCACCCGTCTACCCGAGGATCCTCGACGAGCCGCTCCCGAGGCCTGCCATGTCGACGCCGCCAGAGAGAACAACCGAATGGAAGCCAACCACAGCCGGCTCAAAGCCCGGCTACGGCCGATGCGCGAACTCAAACGCCTCCGCTCGGTCCAGACGATCAGCGCCGGGAACGCCTTGGTTCAGAACATCCGACGCGGCCACTACGAACTCGCCACCCATACCGGCCCACAGCTGCGGCTGGCCGCCGCGTTCACCGAGCTCACCCAAGCCGTCTGACCGTGACTGCCCGGGCCCTGGCGTGCGCCGCATCCTCGCAATGCAACAGCCCCGCCGAGGATGATCGGCCTTCAGAATCGGTCACCGGGACGACATCAGGGCCACGCCGCAGCCCGATCGTTCGTGAACACCGCGCATCGCCGTGCAAAGACAACACCGATCGCACATTCGATCATGTTCGGCTGGCGCTGCCCGTGACTGCTATCAGCGTAGAAGAACAAGGCCGCTCCCATGGTGCGATCTTCGGAGTCACCGTCCTGGAGGTAGGTGCTCGGCCGGTCTCGGGTGGCCGTCTGGCACGAGGGAGGACAGTGGGCTGGTCGGCAGTGCTATCCACCCCTCCCGTTCCGCGGCGGTGGCGTCGTCCGGTCCGGGGGCGGCGGTGTGGCCCAGCGTCGCGGCACGGGCGGTCATCGCGGCGATCACGGCATCGAAGGCGTCGTCAGAACGGCGGCAGAGATCTTCATGGGTGCCGAGATCCAGCCATCCAGCCGCATCGAGGAGAGCGTCGACCAGCGTGCCGAGGACGGAAATGTTGTCCCTGGTCTTGTAACCGCGGTGCGGTAGCCCCCACCGGGCAAGCGACGCGGCTGGGTACACCTCGACGACGACGCCACCTCCGGCGCGGTCCACGGGCATGCCGTCGCCTGCGAGTGTTGCCAGTAGTCCCGCGCAGCGCATCGCCGTATGCGCGATCCGATCGGCGGCGACGCTGAGCGGCCGTAGCCCCGTCTCTGCCTGGACCCGCCGATCAGTGGCTCGGTACGCCAGGGCACGTCGCCACTCCAGACCAGTGACCCCCGGTGAGACGACGACGTTACCGGCCTGGTGGGCCGCGATGAAGGCGACGAAGGACTCCGGCCAACCGAACGGGCAATCGATACCGACCTTGTCCGCTTTCTTGATCGACATGACGATCGCGGTGTCCGACGTACCGAGTAGGACCTCCCTCACCGCCGCTGAACCTGGCGACCAGTCGATCCGGGCGAGTGCGGTCTTCTTCGGCTCCGCCGCCAGGTCCACGCCGATCGTCATCATCTGATCAGGGTACGCGACAGGACATAAAGGTCTCTTCGCGATCGAATCCTCGGAGATCAGCACTACACCCAGCACCAGATGCGCTCCACTGGGAGGAGGAACGGGGCTACAGTAACTGGTAAGAACCCGCACGGTTCTGCGGCCGTCATAAAACCGGTCCGGCCAGCTTCCGGTGGCCGCGAAAGCGCCAAAAGATTGACCTTGAGAGTGCTTGAAAAGTGCGCAGGAAGTGCCCTCCGAGGTGGGCCGTCAGGGACTCGAACCCTGAACTCACCGGTTAAAAGCCGGTTGCTCTGCCAATTGAGCTAACGGCCCTGCTGCGCACCATCGTACCCAACTGCTCGGTCAGGGGGAGGGCGGGGCGCGAGGTTCTGGCGGGTGGGCACGTTGGGAGGAGTTCTGAGGGTTGGTGGGGGTGGGGGTGTGGCCCCGCCCGGGTCAGGCCCGGGCGGGGCTGGTGGGGTCAGTCCTTGGTGATGGTCTTCGGGTAGTGGTGGGGGGTGCGGGCGCGGGGGATGAGCCGGGCGGTGTTCTCGGCGATCTCGCTGGCGGGATCGGGAGGATGTGGGTGTAGGTGTCGGCGGTGAGGGTGATGGTGGAGTGGCCGGGGAGTTCTTGGACGGCTTTGAGGTCGGCACCGGCGGCGAGGGCGAGGGTGGCGGCGCCGTGGCGGAGGCCGTGGAGGCTGATGGGGGGTAGTGCGGCTTCGTCGAGGAGGGTGTGGAAGCGGTTGGTGAGGTGTTCGGGGTGGATGGGCTGGCCGTCGGGGTGGGTGAAGGTGAGTCCGGTGTCGGGCCAGTCGCGGCCGGCGGCGAGGCGGGCGGCGTGTTGGCGGGTGCGGGCGGTTTTCAGGACGGCGAGGGTGTTGGCGTAGAGGGAGATGACGCGGTCGCCTGCGTCGGATTTGGGCCGGCCGAGCTGGGTGGCGTAGCCGATCTGGATGACTTGCCAGCGGATGGTGAGGGTGGCGTGGGTGAAGTCGATGTCGTCCCAGTGGATGCCGACGGATTCGCCGCGGCGGAGCCCGCGGTAGGCGATGAGGTGGTAGATGGGGTAGAGCGGCCGGGTAGCCCGGGGGGATCTACCTCGCCACCGTTATCGACTGCTACTCCCGCAATGTCCTCGGCTGGTCGATGGTCACCCACCTGCGCACCGAACTCATCACCGACGCGTTCACCACGGCCACCTCCCGCACCACCCTCACCCAGAACGCAATTTTCCACTCCGATCGAGGCGCACAAGGCGGATTCAACTGGTCGTCGCAACACCTCGATCCGGAGGTGTGGGAATGGGGCGGCCGGCGGATTGGACCGAGACGGTCACGGGGCGGGCGGGGATGTGCTCGCCGGGGCGGCCGCCGGTGGCACGCCGGGAGCATCAGCAGCGGTTCTGGGTGGCGATCGCGCGTGGGCTGAGCAGCGAGGACGCCGGTGTCGCGGCCGGCGTGTCGCCGGCGGTCGGGACCCGGTGGTTCCGCAACTGTGGCGGGATGCCCCCTTCGGACTTCCCCGCCCCGTCGGGGCGGTATCTGTCGTTCGCTGAGCGGGAGGAGATCGCCCTGGGTCGTGCCCGCGGGGACAGCATCCGCCAGATCGCGCGGGGCCTGGGTCGGCCTGCGTCGACGGTGTCGCGGGAGCTGCGGCGGAACGCCGGCACCCGCGGCGGGACGCTGGTCTACCGGGCCACGCTCGCGCAGTGGCATCGAGACCGCCGGGCCGCCCGGCCCAAGACTGCCAGGCTCGCCGGCAACGAGCGGCTGCGCGGCTACGTGCAGGACCGGCTCGCCGGGCCGGGCCGGGCCGGTCCGGCGCGGCGACGGCACGGTGGTGCCCGGCCCGTGGACGGCGCCGTTCACCGGCAGGAACAAGCCGCACCGCCAGGACCGCCGCTGGGTCAGCGCGTGGAGCCCGGAGCAGATCTCGCGGCGGCTGCGGGTCGATTTTCCCGACGACCCGACGATGCGGATCTCGCACGAGGCGATCTACCAGGCCCTTTACATCGAGGGGCGGGGGACGTTGCGCCGTGAGCTGGTCGCGTGTCTGCGCACGGGCCGCGCGCTGCGGGTGCCCCGCGCGCGGGCCGGACGGCGCGGCGACGGCATGGTCACCCCCGAGGTGCGGATCGGCGCCCGGCCGGTCGAGGCCACAGACCGGGCGGTCGCGGGGCACTGGGAAGGAGACCTGATCATCGGATTGAACCGGTCCGCGATCGGCACGCTGGTCGAGCGCACCACCCGGCTCACGGTCCTGCTGCACCTGCCCCGCATGGACGGCTACGGCCACCAGCCGCGGGTGAAGAACGGTCCGGCGCTGGCGGGCCGCGGTGCCGACGCTGTCCGGGACGCGATCACCCGGGCGTTCGCCGTGCTACCGGAGCAGCTACGTCGGACCCTGACCTGGGACCGCGG
>NZ_SJXI01000030.1:0-22232 GCF_004337455.1 Parafrankia sp. BMG5.11
CCTATGACGACGACGAGGCGCTGTTCTCGGCGATCATGGCGGGTGCGGCGGGGTACGTGCTGAAGGAGATCCGGGGCAACGACCTGGTGGGGGCGATCCGGACGGTGGCGTCGGGGCAGTCGCTGCTGGCTCCGTCGGTGACCCGGCGGGTGCTGGAGCGGCTGCGGGACGGGCCGAGCGAGGACCCGGCGATGGCGACGCTGAACCAGCGGGAGCGCGAGATCCTGCAGCTGATCGCGGACGGGTTGACGAACCGGCAGATCGGCACACGGCTGGGGTTGTCGGAGAAGACGGTGAAGAACTACGTGTCGAGCATTCTGGAGAAGCTCGGCCTGGCGAGCCGTACGCAGGCCGCCGTCTACCTGATGAAGCAGACCGGGGAGTAGCCCGGGCGTGTGCGGGGGGTGGCCGCCGGCTGCCCCCCCGCACAGGCGATGGGTGGGCGGGTTGCCCGAAGGTCCCGTCGTCACGGGGCTGGAGGTCCGCCGGCCCGGCGTCCCGATCGTCCCCTGACGGCCCGGCCCGAATAGGGGATCGTTTCCCGTGGAGGGAGTCGGACCACGACGGACGATCCCGGAGCCCGGACCATTCGGTCGGCACCGGTGGACCACACGTCGATGGTCGTGGCGATATCGTCCCGAACACGTCTGGAGACATCGGATGCTGGTTCAGAAGAATTCGGTGCCGGACAAAGCGGATCTCGCTTCCGATTTCTCTGGAGAGCTGGAGGTCGGGGCGACGGAGAAGCAGCCGGCCCCGGAACTCCATCTGGACAACCGGGAGACCGTGGAGACGCACACTGCGATCCTTTTCCTGACCGAGGACCGCGTCTACAAGCTGCGCAAGCCGGTCGACCTCGGCTTCGTGGATCTCCGCACCCGGCACGCGCGGCTCACGGCCTGCGAGGACGAGGTGCGTCTCAACCGGCGGCTGGCCCCGGACGTGTACCTCGGCGTCGCCGACATTCGGGACGAAGAGGGTCACCCGCGCGACCACATGGTCGTGATGCGCCGGATGCCCGCCGACCGCCGGCTGTCGGAGCTGGTGCGCGGCGGCGCCGACCTGACCGACGAACTGCGCGTGATCGCCCGCACGATGGCGGCGTTCCACGAGCGGTGCGAGACCTCGCCGGAGATCTCCCGGGCCGGTGGGCTCGCCAACCTGGAGGCGCTGTGGCTGGAGGCGATGGACGCCGTCGCGCCCTTCCGCGGCTCGATCCTGGACGCCGGCACCGTCGACGAGATCGGCCGGCTGGCCCTGCGGTACCTGGCCGGCCGGGCGCCCCTGCTGGCACAGCGGCAGCGCGCCGGGCGGATCCGCGACGGGCACGGTGACCTGCTCGCCGACGACATCTACTGCCTGGACGACGGCCCGCGGGTGCTGGACTGCATCAACTTCGACCGCCGGCTGCGGGTCGGTGACGTCCTCGCCGACGTCGCGTTCCTCGCGATGGACCTGGAGCGGCTCGGCGCCCCGGCGGCGGCCCGGACGTTCCTCGACGCCTACCGGGAGTTCTCCGGCGAGACCCATCCGGCGTCCCTGGAGCACCTCTACATCGCCTACCGGGCGTTCGTCCGGGTGCGCATCGCGTGCATCCGCGACCACCAGGGCGATCCGGAGGCCGCCGAGGAGGCGCGCCGGCTCGCCGACATCGCGCTGGCGCACCTCCGCCGGGGCCGGGTGCGGCTGGTGCTGGTCGGCGGGCTGCCCGGCACGGGCAAGTCGACGCTGGCGAGCGGCCTGGTCGACGGGCAGGACGAATGGGTGCTGCTGCGCTCGGACGTGGTGCGCAAGGAACTGGCCGGACTGGCCCCGGACATCGCGGTCGACGTCGCCCCCGGTGCGGGGATCTACGATGCCGAGGCGACCGAGCACAGCTACGCCGAGTTGATCGCGAGGGCGCGGCAGGCGCTGGAGCGCGGCCAGAGCGTCGTGCTCGACGCATCCTGGTCCTCCGGGCTGTTCCGGGAACTCGCCGCCGAAACCGCGAAGGCGACCGGCGCCGACCTGGCGCAGGTGCGCTGTGTGGCCCCGGCGCCGGTTGCCGTCGCCCGCATCGAGTCCCGGCGGTCCATGCGGGCTCGCGGGACCGGTGCGGACGCCTCGGACGCGACGGGCGTGATTCACGCGGCGATGGCCGATCGCGCCGACCTCTGGCCGGCCGCGTTCGAGATCGACACCACGGGGTCCGTCGAGGAGACGGTCGCCGCCGCCCGGCGGGTCGTCGACTGACACCCGGGCGGTGCCCGGCGTCGCCGCTGAGTTTCAGGCGGCGCCTGGCGCCGCCGTCCCCCGAAGGGGTTCACCGACCGACGCACCGGTGGACGCGGATCCCTGACAGATGCCCTCGCGTCGATGTCCCGCAGTGAAGGAGAGAAGTGGGATGGCCGGAATCGTGGTCGGAGTGGATGGGTCGGCCGACGCCGAGGAGGCGCTGCGGTGGGCGATGGCGCAGGCGCGCAGGCAGGACTCCCCGCTCACCGTCATGCTCGCCTGGGATCCGAAGCACTGCCCGCCCGCCGTGTCCTCGGTGACCGCGACGGCGGGCGCGGAGAAGGCGGGTGCCGGGACGGCGGGCGAACACGAGACCGAGGCCGCGGCCTACCACGTGCTGCAGACCGCGATCGGCCGCGCCGCCAAGCTCTCCCGGCCCACCGCGATGGTCGAGAAGGTGGAGCGACGGGGTGCGGCCGAGGCGCTGCTCGACGCCTCCGCCGAGGCGGAGATGCTGGTCGTGGGGCTGCACGGGGCCAACCGGAAGCACCGCCTGCTCGCCGGTTCGGTCACCGACGTCTGCCTGCACAGGGCGAGGTCGACGGTGGTCGTCGTGCGGGCCGGTCACCTCCGGCCGACGGGTCCGGTGGTCGTCGGTGTGGACGGCTCCGCGGCCTCGGTCGCGGCGGTGCGGGTGGCGGCGGCGCAGGCCAGGTCGCGTGAGACCAGCCTGCGTGTCGTGCACTCCTGGTTCCCGGCGGCCCCGCTCTACCCGGGGGCGTACGCGGGGCTGGACGTCCCGACCCTGGAGAAGTCGGCGCAGGCGCTGCTGGACGACTGCGTCGCGCGGGCACAGGTGGAGAACACCGGCCTGCGTGTCGAGCGGGTGCTGGTCGAGGACGCGGCGGCGCCCGGCCTGCTCCGGGTGTCCACCGACGCGAGCCTGCTCGTCGTCGGCTCCCGCGGGCACGGCGGGTTCGCCGGGCTGCTCCTCGGCTCGGTCAGCCACCAGTGCGTTCACCACGCCGGCTGCCCGGTCGCCGTCGTCCGGGCAGCCGGCTAACCGCGGGGTCAGCCGCACCGCGGCGTGGAAGTGCTCCTCACGTCACGCGGCGGTGCGGTCCGCTGCCGGCGGCCTGCCCGCGCCCGGGGCCTCGCCGTGCTCCTCGAAGGGGACGCCGAGGTCGATGTCGGCGAGCAGCTCACCCCACGCCGCGAAATCCCCGACGGCCAGACCGTCACGGGTGACGCGAAGGACGCGAGCGCGCCGCCCACCGTCCATCGCAATGATCGTCTCCTCGACCCGGTAACCGTTGCTGGTGCTCCATCGCATGCAGTTCAGGGTGCCCCGCGCCGTCAGAGCGTTCACCGGCGCGGGGTCACCCGCTGGCATGACCTTCGGCGAGCTCCGGGAGACGTCCGCCCCGCCCGGTGGCGGCCCCGCAAGCCCGCGGCCCCGCAAGCCCGCGGTCCGGCTCAGGCATCGCGGCCCGGCCAGGTCCACTCCCGGATCTCGGGCAGGTCCTCGAAGTGCTCGGTGACGTGGGCCTCGTGGCGGGTCAGCTGGTCCTGGCAGTGGCTGACCAGGCGGTCGGTGCCGGGACGGGTGGTCCGGGCGAACTCCACGGCGAGCTGGGCCAGGTGGTACCGGCTCAGGCCGTTGCGGACGACCATGTCGAACGGCGTCGTGGTCGTGCCCTGCTCGGTGAACCCGCGGACGTGGAACCGCTGCGGGTTCGCCCGGCCGTGCAGCAACTGGTGGACGGCCCGGCTGTAGCCGTGGAAGCCGACGACGACGTCCGTCGAGTCGGTGAACAGCGCGCGGAACATCGGCGTCGAGAACCCGTGCGGGTGCAGGTCCGAGCGCAGCAGGGCCATCAGGTCGATGATGTTGACGACCCGGACGGCCAGGCTGGGCACGTACCGGCGGAGCAGGTCCGCGGCCGCGAGGATCTCCAGTGTCGGCACGTCGCCGATCCCGGCGAGGACCACGTCGGGCTCACGGTCGAGGTCGGTCTCGGTGCCGGCCCAGTCCCAGACCGACCCGCCGCGGGCGGCGTGCTCGGCGGCCTCGTCGGCGGTCAGGTACTGCAGGTGCGACTGTTTGTCGGCGACGAGCAGGTTGACGTGGTCGCGGCTGCGCAGGCAGTGGTCGGCGACCGAGAGCAGGCTGTTCGCGTCCGGCGGCAGCCAGATCCGGGCGACCCCGGGCGAGAGCGGCACGACCGTGTCGATGAGCCCCGGCCCCTGGTGGGAGAAGCCGTTGTGGTCGTTGCGCCAGCAGGTGCTGGTCAGCAGGACGTTCAGGCTCGGGACGGGGGCGCGCCACGCCAGCCGGCTCGCCTCCTGGAGCCACTTGGTGTGCTGGATCACCATCGACGCCGACACCATCGCGAACGCCTCGTAGGTGGCGAACAGGCCGTGCCGGCCGGTCAGGGTGTAGCCCTCCAGCCAGCCCTCGCACAGGTGCTCGGAGAGGACCTCCATCGCCCGGCCGGCCGGGCTGACCCGGTCGTCGCGCGGGTCGATCGGCGCGACCAGGCAGCGGTCGGTGACGTCCAGGATCGCGCCGAGGCGGTTGCTGGCCAGCTCGTCCGGGCTGAAGACCCGGAAGGTGGTCGGATTGTCCCGGTAGACGTCGGCGAGCATCTCGCCCAGCGGCCGGGTCGTCTCGTGGACGAGGCTGCCACGGCGGGCCGGGTCGACGTCGAGGGCGTGGGCCCGCCAGTCGCGCAGCCGCAGCGGCTCGGTGCGCACGCCGCCGTTGGCGTAGCTGGTGGCGCCGAGCCGGGCCGGGCCGTCCGGGGCGAGCGCCGCCAGCTCGGGGACCAGCCGGCCGTCGGCGTCGAACAGCCGCTCGGGCTGGTAGGAGCGCAGCCAGGCCTCGAGCTGGGCGAGATGCTCGGGATTGTCCCGCACCCCCGCCAGCGGCACCTGGTGCGCTCGGAACGTCCCCTCGACAAGGACGCCGTCCACCTCGTGCGGGCCGGTCCAGCCCTTCGGGGTCCGCAGCACGATCATCGGCCAGATCGGCGCCTCGGTGACGGTGGCACCTGGACGTCGGGCCGTCCGCTGGATGTCGCGGATGCGGCTGTGCGCTGTGGTGAGCGCGGCGCTGAACGCACGGTGCACCGCGCGGACGTCGTCCCCCTCCACCCACAGGACGTCGTACCCGTGGCCGGCGAACAGGTGGTTCAGCCGTTCCCGGGAGAGCCGGCCGAGCACCGTCGGGTTGGCGATCTTGTACTCGTTGAGGTTGAGGATCGGCAGCACCGCGCCGTCGCGGGACGGGTTGAGGAAGTCGACGCCCTTCCAGCTGCCCTCCAGCGGGCCGGTCTCGGCCTCGCCGTCGCCGACAACGGCGGCGACCAGCAGATCGGGGTGGTCGAACACGGCGCCGAACGCGTGGACGAGCGCGTAGCCGAGCTCGCCGCCCTCGTGGATCGACCCCGGCGTCGGGACGCTGACATGGCTCGGGATACCACCGGGGGTCGAGAACCTCCGCACGAGCTGGGTCAGCCCGGCGACGTCCCGCGACACGCTCGGGTAGATCTCCGAGTACGTGCCCTCCAGGTAGGTGTTGGCGACCAGCGCCGGCCCGCCGTGCCCGGGGCCGGCCACGTAGAGCACATCCTGGCCGGTCCGGCGGACCAGCCGGTTCAGGTGGGCGTAGACCAGGTTCAGCGCCGGGGACGTCCCCCAGTGGCCCAGCAGCCGCGGCTTGATGTCGTCGCGGCGCAGCGGCCGGCGCAGCAGCGGGTTGTCCATCAGGTAGATCTGCGCCGCGGTCAGGTAGTTCGCCGCGTTCCAGTAGGCGATCAGCCCGTCCAGCTGGGCCTCGTCGAGCCCGTGCTCCAGGCCGCCGTGTTCGTGAGCGCCGTGTTCCTGGTCGTGGACGGCCGGAGCGGTCATACGCGGTCCTCTCCTGTGCGATGCCAGCGGTCCCGAACAGGCTCCCACTGCCAGCCGGGGATGCGCTCCAGTGCATCGCGTCGCGTGCCGGAGAGATCACCCTCCAGGTGGGCGATGCGCTCGCCGGCGGCCCAGGCGGCCAGCGGGAAGCCGTCCGAGTCGAGGTAGCCGTCCGGCATGAGGGTGTCGCCCTGGGCGTGCGCGTAGGCCCGCAACGCGGCCAGCCCCTGGTCGAACCGGGAGTCCTCCGCCCGTTCCTGCGCCGCGGACAGCCGCCCGACGCCCCGCTCCAGCCGTCTGGACCGCCGCGCGTCGTCGGCGGCGGTCCTGTGATCACCGGTCACGACCCTCATCGCCTTCCCGCCTGATCCGCTGCCTGCGGATCGTCGGATTTCCACCCCGCAACTTTCTTCACCACGGGGTCGGGCGGGAAGCGCTCTTCGGCCCGGTGCCGGCGGGTAGAACGTCCTTCCCGGCGCTGGTCAGGTGCGCAGCGGTGCGTGGGCGAAGTCGACGACGCCCTTGTCGAAGTCGACGGCGGCCCGGAAACCGAGGACGTCACCGGCCCGGTCGGAGGAGGCGAACACGTGCCGGACGTCCCCCGCGCGGCTACGCCCGGTGATCACCGGCTCGGCCGCGCCGTGGGCCCGCGAGAGGGCATGCGCCAGGTCACCGATGGTGCGCGGCCGGCCGCTGCCGATGTTCAGCGCCGTCAGTCGGCCGGGCTCCGCCTCGCGCCGGTGCAGCGCCAGCGCGTTCGCGCGGGCGACGTCGGTGACATGGACGAAGTCGCGGAGCTGGCCGCCGTCCTCGAACACCGCCGGCGGCTCACCCCGCTCCAGCGCGCTGCGGAAGATGGCGGCGACCCCGGCGTACGGGGTGTCCCGCGGCATCCGCGGGCCGTACACATTGTGGTAGCGCAGGGCGATGACGGTTCCGTGGCTGGCCGCCGCCCACGCGGAGGCCAGGTTCTCCTGGGCCAGCTTGGTGGCCGCGTAGACGCTGCGCGGGTCGAGCGGCGCGTCCTCGGTGACCGGCCGGGGCTCGAGTGGACGTCCGCACGCCGGGCAGGGCGGCTCGAACCGCCCCGCGGCCAGGTCGGCCTCCCGCCGGGGGGCGGGGCGCACCGGGCCGTCCGCCGCGCACCGGTAGGCGCCCTCACCGTAGACGACCATCGAGCTCGCCAGGACCAGCCGCGGGATCCCGGCGCGGACCATCCCGGCCAGCAGCACGGCGGTGCCGAGGTCGTTGTGCGACGCGTAGGCCGGCAGGTCGGCGAGGTCGACGCCCATCCCGACCATGGCCGCCTGGTGGCAGACGGCGTCCACCCCGTCGAGCGCGGCGCGGACCTGGCCCGCGTCGCGCACGTCGCCCTCCAGGAACTGGGCGCGGTCGTCGGTCTCGGGCCGGTGGCGGTGCGCGGCCGGCAGCAGCGCGTCCAGGACGCGCACCTCGTCGCCGGCGGCGAGCAGGACGTCGACGATGCGGGAGCCGATGAAACCGGCGCCGCCGGTGACGAGAACGCGCACGTCGCGGACGCTACCGCCGGTTTCCGATGCCGGATCTTACGAACCGCTGACGCCGCCCTACCCCCGCGCCGCCGCGCCCCGCGCCGGCGGCGGATCAGGACGCGACGGGCAGGCCGACGACGAACCGGCATCCCCCGGTGATGTTGTGGACGCTCACCTCGCCGCCGTGCGCCTCGACGACGGCCCGGACGATGGCGAGCCCGATCCCGGCGCCCGGTGGTGTCCGCGCGCGCTCGCCGCGGTATCCGGTGTCGAAGAGCCGACCGAGGTCTGCCGCCGGTATCCCGCCGCAGGCGTCGGAGACGGAGAGCTCGGCGCGCCCGTCCACCACCGTCGCGGCGACGGCGACGGTGCCGTCGCTCGGAGTGTGTCGGATCGCGTTGGCCACCAGGTTGGTCAGCACCCGGCCGACCTCGACGACGTCCACCTCGAAGCGGTCGGTCTCATCGGCGCGCCCGGTGAGCCGGACGCCCTTGGCGCGGGCGATCGGGTCGGCCGTGGAGATCACATCGGAGACCACGTCGGCGACGCGGACGTTCTCCAGGCTCAGCTCGAGGGCGCCCGAGTGCAGCCTGGACAGCTCGAACAGCTCGTCGATGAGTGTCGTCAGCCGCTCGCTGTTCGCCACCATCGTCCGGTGGTAGGCGGCGACGGTCTCAGAGTCGTCGACCACACCGTCGACGAGGGCCTCGGCGACGGCCCGGATCCCCGCGATGGGTGTTCGCAGGTCGTGGCTCACCCAGGAGACCAGCTCCCGACGGCTCGCCTCCAGCGCCCGCTCACGTTCCGTGGCGGCGAGCAGGCGTGCGTGGGTGGCGTCGAGGGCTCGGGAGATCGCCGCCAGCTCGGCGCTGGGCGGTTCCGTCGCCAGCGGACGGTAGGTGGTGTCACCGAGCCGGCCGGCCGCCTCTGTGAGCGCGAAGGACGCCCGCGCGACCGGCAGCCCGAGCCAGAAAATCATCAGTGCGGTCACCGTGCCGGAGACGGCGACGACGAGGAGCACGACGTCGAGATCATGGTTGGAGAGGAACATCATCCGCGCCGTGACGGCGACCCCGGCGGCCATCCCGATCACGCCGACCGCGATCACCACGGCTCCCCAGACGCCCAGCGACGCCCGGCGGAACCGGTGCAGCACCGGCGCCGCGATCGCCGGGGCCGCGATCGAGCAGGCGAGCGCGATCGCGGCGATCTCCAGCTTCGCTCCCACGGCTCAGCCGCCCGCGGCCGGGTCGGCACCGACAGCCGGGCCGGCGACGGTGGCCAGGTCACAGCGGTAGCCCACGCCCCACACGGTGGTGAGCACGGCCGGCGAGGTCGGATCCGGCTCGATCTTCTCCCGGAGCCGGCGGACGTGGACGGTGACCGTAGAGGTGTCCCCGTACGTCCAGCCCCACACCCGTTCCAGCAGCACCGCCCGGGAGAACGCCTCACCGGGATGCCGCAGCAGGAACGCGAGCAGGTCGAACTCGCGGACCGTCAGCGACACCTCCCGGCCGTCCCGGGAGACGGTCCGCCCGGCGACGTCGACGACCAGGCCGCCACCGCGCAGCACCGGACGGCCCGCGGCACCCGGCGGCGGCTCGTGGGTGCGCCGCAGCACCGACTGGACCCGCAGCACGAGCTCCCGCGGTGAGAACGGCTTGGTCACGTAGTCGTCAGCGCCGGTCTCCAGGCCGGTGATCCGGTCCGACTCCGCGCCCAGGGCGGTGAGCATCACCACCGGCACGTGGCCGTGGGCCCGCAGCCGCCGGCAGACCTCCAGGCCGGGCAGGCCCGGCAGCATCAGATCGAGGACGACCAGGTCAGGCGGGCGCCGTTCGGCGGTGGCGAGCGCGGCCCAGCCGTCGGCCGCGGTGTCCACCTCGAAGCCGGCGTTGGACAGGTAGCGGCTGACGACGTCCGACACCGTGGTGTCGTCGTCGACGAGCAGGACACGGGCCACGGGCCCACGGTAGACGCGCGAGGCGGGCCGGCCGGCGGGCGCGGTCGGACGTTCGGGATTCGTAATCTTCGGTCCGCCGCGGCCGCGGCCGCGGCGGCCAGCGTCGCGAGCCCCGGCCGTCCTCGTTTCGTAAGAAGTGCGAGCACGTTCGGTGACTAGCGTGCGGCCCATGGTCGCTGACAGTGGTGCGCCGCCCGGCGCGGTCGACGTGATCCTCCCGTGCCTGGACGAGGCCGCCGCGCTGCCGTGGGTGCTGTCGCGCCTGCCGGCCGGGTACCGCGCGATCGTCGCCGACAACGGCTCCACGGACGGCTCGGCGCACCTGGCCCGGGAGCTCGGCGCCACCGTGGTCGAGGCCGCCGAGCGCGGCTACGGCGCGGCCGTCCACGCCGGCCTGCTCGCGGCGACCGCGCCGATCGTCTGCTGCTGCGACGCCGACGCGTCCCTCGACCCCACCGATCTGCCGCGCCTCGTCAGGCTGCTGACCGCGGGCCCCGGCGGTGGTGTGGGCGCGGGCGGGTGGCCGGCCGACCTCGTCCTCGGTCGGCGCCGGCCCGTCACCGCCGGGGCCTGGCCCGCGCACGCGCGGGCCGGCAACGCCGTGGTCGTGGCCGCCGCGCGCCGGCGCTGCGCCGTGCGGATCCGCGACCTGGGGCCGATGCGGGTGGCCCGCCGGGCCGACCTGCTGGGCCTGGGGGTGACCGACCGCCGCTTCGGCTATCCACTGGAGCTTGTCGCCCGGGCGGCCGCGGCCGGGTGGAACATCGTCGAGACCGACGTCCGTTATCTGCCGCGGAGCGGGAAATCCAAGGTCACCGGCACCGCCACGGGCACCGTCCGCGCGGTCCGGGACATGTCGGCGATCCTGCGCCGGCTGCCGTGAGCGGCCAGCGGGCTCCGGCGGCCGACCGGCCGGTGCCTGACCGGCCCGCTCCCGGGAGGGCTGATCGAAGGCGGTCTGGTTCCGGCGGTGGGCCGCACCTGCTCGTCATCGCCAAGACACCCGTGCCCGGCCGGGTCAAGACCAGACTCACCCCGCCGTACAGCCCGGTGCAGGCCGCCCGGCTGGCGGCCGCGGCCCTCGCCGACACCCTCGACGCGGTCGCCGGCGCCTGCCGTTCGCTGGGCGCCCGGCCGATGGTCGTCCTCGACGGCGAGCCCGGCCCCTGGCTGCCGCCGGGGTTCACCGTCGTAGCCCAGGCCACCGGCTCCTTCGACACCCGGCTGGCGGCGGCCTTCGACGCCGTCCGCGGGCAGCCCGCCCTGCTGATCGGGATGGACACTCCGCAGATCGGCCAGGACGAGCTGGTCGCGGCCCTGCTGGAGCTGCGCGCCGGCGCGGACGCCGTCCTCGGGCGGGCCCTCGACGGCGGCTGGTGGGCGCTGGGACTGCGCGCCTCGGCCGGTGGCCTCGTGCGGGGAGTGGCGACGTCCACACCGGACACCGGCGCCTGCCAGTTCGCCCGGCTGCGCGCGGCGGGGTTGGGCGTGGTCGAGCTGCCCGTCCTACGGGACGTCGACACCGCCGCGGACGTGGCCCCGGTGGCGGCGCTTGCTCCCGGCGGGCGGTTCGCGGCCGCCGTCCACGAGCTGCGGCTGTGCCCCGGTGTCGCGGCGAGACCGGCGGGGGAGCGGTGACCACCCACTCGACCAGGGAACGTCCGCATGCTCGCGGGGTCTACGAGGCGGCCCTGCGCGCACCGGGCCACGGGCTGTGGGCCTCGCACCCCGGCGGGCGCCGCCCGCTGCCGCTGGACCTGTGGCTCGGCGGGCTCGCCCCGGGCGACGAGACGCTGGTCGACGGCTGCGCCGGCCCGACGCTCGACGTCGGCTGCGGCCCCGGGCGCATCACCGCGGCGCTCGCCCGCCGCGGCGTGCGGGCGCTCGGTATCGACATCGCCGCCGGTGCGGTCGCGCTGGCCCGCCGGGCGGGGGCGGCCGCGATGTGCCTGGACGTCTTCGGCCCCGTGCCGGGCAGCGGCCACTGGCGCGAGATCGTGCTGGCGGACGGCAACATCGGCATCGGCGGCGATCCCGCGCGGCTGCTGCTCCGGGCGGCGGAGCTGCTCGCCGCCGGCGGCAGGATCCTGGTCGAGGTCGACGGCCCCGGACGGCCGACGGAGTGCTACTGGACCACGTTGGAGACCGCCGCCCTCGCCAGCGCGCCGTTCCGCTGGGCCGCCGTGGGAGTGGACGGCATCGGCCCGCTGGCGGCCGAGGCCGGGCTCACCGTGACCGAGGTGCGGCAGCGGGCGAGTCGGTACGTCACATGCCTCGAGCCGGTCCAGTCCGTCGGGACCGCCGTGACCGCCGGGACCGCCGTCGCCGGAACACCATGATGACCGTGGCGGCGGCCCAGACCGCCCCGAGCACGATCAGCAGGTTCCGCCCGTAGGGCAGCGCGTCGACCGTCGCGTTGCCGGGGGTGCCGCCGTAGCCCCGCCAGAGCGGCAGGCTCGCCGCCGCCACCGAGCCCGAGACGATCAGCGCACCCTGGACCACCGCCCGGTACGGACCCGGGACGGCGCGGCTCAGCAGCAGCCCGACCAGCGCGACCGCAGGCACCAGCAGCACGTCGTGGGCCAGGACGCCGGCGATCAGCCACCGCAGGGAGTTGTGCGGATTGGTGGCCCGTGTCTCGCTCAGCAGTCCGTCGATCCCGTAGCCGAGTGCCGCGAGCCCGCCGAGCGCCGTCAGCGCCACCGCAAGCCGCGTGAGGCCGCCGCCTCGCCTCGGAGCGGCTCCGGCTCCGGCTCCGGCCCCGGCCTCGGCAGCGTCGTCGGCGTCGTGGCCGGTCACAGCATCACCACCCGGTGCACCCACTTTGTCTGCAGGACTCCCGGCCGGTTCGGCGCGATCAGCCGCGCCGGATAGCCGTGGTCGAGGTCGAGCGGCTCGCCGCCGAGCCGGGTCGCGAGCAGCGTCCTGGGATCACGCGCGTGCGGCGGGTCGACCTCGCTGGCCCGGTAGCCGCCACGGGTTTCCAGGGACTCGACCCGCACCGTCGCGCCGGCCGGTATCCCGGCCCGTTCCAACAGGTCGACGAGCCGTACCCCCGTCCACGTCGCGTCGGCCGCCCACCCCTCGACACAGGTGATCGGCAGATCCACCGTCGCCCGGCTCAGCGCGAAGAGCTCGGCCGCGGACAGGGTGAACGGCCGCGGGCCGCCGACCGTCAGTCGGTAGCCGGGGTCGCGGGCCAGGGCGAGCACGCCGGCCGCGACCGCCGTCCGGTTCACCGGCAGGTGCTGCGGCCCGAGATCGGGCCGGCGCGGCGCGAGCAGCACCGTGCCACCCAGGCCCGGGACGAACTGTCCCGCGGTCGTCGCCGTGATCACACCGGCCGCGGTGCCCACGGCGAGGCCGAACCCGCGCCGCGACAGCCCGTCGCCGGCCGGCTCGGGCTGGCTCACACGGTCGGTGAGTCCCGCGCGCCCGGCCCGCCCGCGCCCCACGTTGGCCCGGACGACCGCGATCTTCGTGGCGATGTGCACGACCAGCGCGCCGATCGTGATCCAGGCGACCCAGTAGTGCGTGACGGTGAAGAAGAAGCGGAACGGATACCACTGGGCGATGTTCGCGATGCCCGTCGCGAGCTGGAAGATCGCCCCGGCGATCAGCGGGATGATGGTGATCCGCTCCAGGGCGGGCGCGACGGTGCGCACCGGCGGCCACTCCCACAACCGCGGGTAGACCGTCCACAGCTTCGCCAGCAGCAGCGGAACGGACGCGAGCCCGGTGGCGACGTGCACGCCCTGAGTGAGCCGGTAGAGCCACGCCGGCCGGGACGGCCACTGCAGCCAGCCCGGCGGATGCTGCATGAAGTGCGAGACCAGTCCGGTGGCGAACGCCGTGCCGAACGCGACCCCGAGCCAGATGCCGAGCAGCGAGGCCAGCCGCGGGTCGTGCAGGCGGCTGCTGAAGGCGCCGGGACGGAACGGCCCGCGGCGCAGCCGCTCCGGTGGCGCCGGCAGCTCGCGGTCGATGAGATCCACGCGCGCACCGTAGGCACGCCGGCCCGCCGTGGCCGCTGATCATCTCCTTACGATTCGAGGATGTCGCGCGCCGGTCGTCCCGGGCGGGTCTGAGCGTGGGCACGCTGGCCCCATGGCCGTCAGCCCCCACCGCACCCGAGACGACGCGATCCGTCTCGGCGGCCCAGCGCGGGACGAGGGGCCGGTGCCGGCTGCCGCCGACCCGCCGGGCGCCGGGCGCCGATGGCTGGCTGTGGCGGTCGTCCTGCTGGCCGGCGCGCTCGCCACCGAGTGTGCCGTGATCGCGCAGCCCGGGCCCCTGCCCGGCGGGCCGGCCGTCCTCTACCTGGCTCTCGGCTGGTGGGCGCTGGCTCTGGCCGCGGTGGCCGCCCTCGTCCGGGCCGCGCCCCGACGCGGTGTCACCGCCGTGCTGCTGGTCGGCGCGGTGGCCGTGCACCTCCTCGCCCTCACCTCCGGACCGCGGATGAGTGACGACCTCTACCGCTACGCCTGGGACGGCAAGGTCTCCGCCGCGGGCATCGACCCGTACCACTACGCGACCAACTCCGCGGAGCTGGCCGGGCTCCGCGACAGCTGGCTGTGGCCCGACCCGGTGGGCTGTGCCGCCCTCGGCCGCGGCTCCGGCTGCACGCGGATCAACTACCCGACCGCGCACACGATCTACCCGCCGGTGGCCCAGGCGTACTTCGTGGCCGTCCACCACCTGCCCGGGCCGCCGCGGGAGAACAAGATCCAGCTCTATGTCGCGGTGCTGTCGCTGCTGCTGACCGGCCTGCTGATCCGGGTGCTGCCGCGGTTCGGCCACCATCCCGGCCTGGCCGCGGCCTACGCCTGGGGGCCCTCGGCCGGGATCGACATCGGCATGGACGGCCATGTCGACGTCCTGGCCGTGATCTTCGCTGTCGCGGCGCTGGCGCTGCTCGCGCGGCCCGGTGCGCGTCCACGCCCGCGCCCGCGCCCGACCACCCGGACGGCGGCGGCGGCCGGCGCGCTGCTCGGCGCCGCGGTGGCGGTGAAGCTCTACCCGGCGCTGCTGCTGCCCGCCGCCGCCCGGCGGCGCCCCGTGGCCGTCCTCGGCGCGGCGGCCGCGGTCGTCGGCCTGTCCTATCTGCCGCACGTGGCGGCCGTGGGAACGGACGTGGTCGGCTTCCTGCCGAAGTACCTGTCGGTCGAGGGCTACGCGCAGGGACACCGCTTCCTCCTGCTGGGCCTGCTGGGTCTGACCGGGACGGCGGCGAAGGTGGCCGCGGGCGCCGTGCTCGCCGGCGTCGTCCTCGCGGTGTGGCGCTCGGAGCCCGCCCGCCTGCCGGTGGAGCGTGGCGCGCTGTGGCTGGTGGGGGCGGCCTTCCTCGTCGCGACTCCGGCCCAGCCCTGGTACGGGGTGCTGCTGGTCGCGCTCGCCGTCCTCGCCGGCCGGCTCGAATGGGCGGCGGTCGCCGTCGGCCCGTATGTGCTGTACATGGCGCTGTTCCGGGACCTGGCCGTCGAGGACGTCTACGCCCGGCCCGGCGGCTACGTCCTGGGCGCCGCCGCGGTCGCGCTGACCGCCGCGGTCCGCCGGATCCGGGCTCGATCCAGCGGCGCGCCCGGTTGGCCGGCAGCGTCGCGGTGCGCTCGGTAGGATCGGTCCCGGTGTGCCGGGAAGTCTGGTCGGCGAGGTGGCGCGTCGCGCCCTCACAGCCAGGGACGACCGGTTCAGGATGGTCACCCTTCGTGAGGTCGGGGCGGCGCCGCGGGACCGCGCCGACCGAGGAGACCAGCCGATGCCGAGCGTTCCCCCAGCCCCCGCGCCCGGCCCTGCCTCGGGCTCCGGCTCGTCGGTGTCCCGGCCGCGGCTGCTGGCCCGGCCGACCTGGCCGCAGGCACGGTACGTCGCCGGGATCCTGCGCAGTGAGACGGTCGGCGGCCTGCTGTTGCTCGCGGGCGCCGTGGTGGCGCTGGTCTGGGCGAACTCACCGTGGCGGGACGCCTATGCCACCGTCGTCCACACCGGCGTGGGCCCCGCGTCCCTGCACCTGCATCTGGACCTGGAGCACTGGGCCGCCGACGGGCTGCTCGCGATCTTCTTCTTCGTGGTGGGCCTCGAGCTCAAACGCGAGTTCGTCCTCGGCGATCTGAGATCACCGAGCCGCGCGGCGCTGCCCATCGTGGCCGCCCTTGGCGGGATGCTCGTGCCCGCGCTCATCTACACGCTGGTCAACGGCCTGGCCGTGGACGGCTCCCCCGAGGGCTGGGCGGTGCCGACGGCCACCGACATCGCCTTCGCGGTCGCGGTGCTGGCGATCATCACGACGCATCTGCCGGCGGCGCTGCGGTCGTTCCTGCTGACGCTGGCGGTGGTCGACGACCTGCTCGCGATCGTGATCATCGCCGTGTTCTTCACCGACCGGCTCAGCCCCGCGCCGCTGGCGGGCTCCCTCGCGGTCATCGCGGTGTTCGCGCTGCTGGTGAACCGCGGCGTCACCCGCTGGTGGCTGCTCATCCCGCTCGCGCTCGTCGCCTGGGCCCTCATGCACACCTCGGGGGTGCACGCGACCATCGCCGGGGTACTGCTGGGGTTCGCCGTGCCGGCCCGCCCTCGCTCCGGCGAGCACGCCGGGATGTCCGAGCGGTTCGAACACGCCTGGCGTCCCGTCTCGGCGGGCGTCGCGGTTCCGGTGTTCGCGTTGATGGCCGCCGGGGTCTCGCTCGCGGGCGGCGGCGTCGGCGCCGCGCTGGCCGATCCGGCCGGCCTGGGTGTGGTGATGGGTCTGCTGCTGGGCAAGCCAATCGGGGTGATGGGTGCCACCGTCCTGCTCGCCCGGTTCACCCGGGCCGAGCTGGACCCCGACCTGTCCTGGTGGGATGTCGCCGGCGTCGCCGTGCTCGCCGGAGTCGGGTTCACTGTCTCCCTGCTCATCGGCGAGCTGGCCTTCGGCGCCGACACAGCGGAGAACGATCACGTCAAGGCCGCCATCCTGATCGGCTCGCTGGCCTCGGCACTGCTCGCCTCGATCGTGCTGCGGGCGCGTAACCGGGTGTACCGCCGGCTGGCGGAGCGGGAGGCCGTCGACCGCGACGCCGACGGCATCCCCGACGTCTTCCAGGAACCGACCGTCGGCTGAGGCCATCGAGATGGCCAACGCCAACCGTGGGGAGATCCGGACGACAATCGGGGGAAGGGCCAGGGACGACCGGAGGGGGCGCGATGGCCGGGACGGACGTTCCGAGCGTGAAGGACGTCGCGGCGCACGCCGGGGTGTCGCTGGGCACGGTGTCGAACGTGCTCAACCGGCCGGAGCTGGTCGCCCGGCCCACCCGGGAACGGGTGCTCGCCTCGATCGCCACCCTCGGCTTCGTCCGCAACGAGTCCGCGCGGCAACTGCGGGCCGGCGGCAGCCGGCTGCTCGCCTACGTGGTGCCCGACACCGCCAATCCCGTCTTCGCCGACGTCGGCGCCGGTGTCCAGGAGGTCGCGGATCGCGCCGAGCTGGCGGTGTTCCTGTGTAACAGCGGCGAGGAGTCCCGCCGGCAGGCGACCTACCTGAGCCTGCTCGAACAGCAGCGCGTCGAGGGAGTCCTTCTCACTCCGGTGGGCGAGGTCGACGAGCCCCTGGTGTCGCTGGCGCGGCGGGGGACACCGGTCGTGCTCGTCGACCGCGCCGGCGGGCCGGGGATCTGTTCGGTGACGGTCGACGACGTGGCCGGCGGTGAGCTCGCCGTGTCCCATCTGCTAGACAGTGGCCACACCCGGATCGCCTTCGTCGGAGGCCCGGGTCAGTGGCGGGTCGCCGACCGGCTCGCCGGCGCCCGCCGCGGCCTGCTGCACGCCGGTGCCGACCCGGACAGCCTGCTGCGGGTCGACACCCGCGGCGCCGACGTCGCCGCCGGCCGCCGGGCCGGGGAACGACTGGCCGGTCTGTCCGGCAGCGGACGTCCCACGGCCGTGCTCTGCGCCAACGACATGGTCGCCCTCGGCCTGTTGCAGCAGGTGACGCGGCTCGGCCTGCGCGTCCCCGACGATCTCGCCGTGGCCGGCTACGAGGACATCGAGCTCGCCGCCGTGGCGGCGGTTCCGCTGACCTCCGTGGCGCGGCCGCGCCAGCTGCTGGGACGTACCGCCGCCGAGCTGCTGCTGGCGGAGACGCGCGACCGCGCGGGACATGAGCACAGCCAGGTCGTGCTGGCACCCGAGCTGGTGGTCCGGGCGTCCACCGGGCGCCGGCCGGCGGACGTCGTCGCCTGAACACCGCCAAAGGGCCCGAGCGCCGGCGGGTGGCGTGCGGCGGCCGGGAGCAGTGGCATCGGCGTGCCACCGGCGTGCGCGGCGGCACGGTCCGCGCTGGCTCGCCGTCGACCTCGTCCACGGGGGTGACCCGCTCCATGCGAGCGGCCGATCGGCGAGACTCGCACGGTGGCAGACGACACGATGAAGACACCTGACCAGCTCTTCGACCTCACCGGACGGGTCGCCGTCGTGACCGGCGGCAGCCGGGGGATCGGCCGCGCGGTGGCCGGGGGGCTCGCCGCGGCCGGCGCCGACGTCGTCGTCGCCAGCCGCAAGATCGAGGCCTGCCAGGCCGCGGCCGCCGAGATCGAGGCCGAGACCGGTCGGCGGGCGCTTCCCGTCGCCTGCCACGTCGGCCGGTGGGACGACTGCGACCGCCTCGCCGACGCGGTCTACGACAGGTTCGGCCGCTGCGACGTCCTGGTGAACAACGCAGGGATGTCCCCCGTCTACGACACCCTCACCTCGGTGACCCAGGAGCTCTACGACAAGGTCCACGCGGTGAACGCGGGCGGCCCGTTCCGGCTGAGCGCCCTCGTGGGATCGAGGATGGCGGCCGGCGACGGCGGGTCGATCATCAACGTGACGACGGCGGGTTCGTTGCGCCCCAACGCGAGCGATCTCCCCTACGCCATGGCGAAGGCGGCCCTCAACGCCCTGACTCTCGGGCTGGCCGGCGCGTGGTCGCCCAAGGTACGCGCGAACCTGGTGCTTCCCGGCGCGTTCGACACCGACATAACCAAGGCCTGGGGCCCGGACGCGAAGCGCCTGGCCGGCGAGATGAATCCGATGAAGCGGATTGGGGCACCCGGAGACATGGTCGGCGTCTGCGTCTTCCTGGCGAGCGCTGCGGCCAGCTATGTGAACGGCGCGCAGATCCTCGTCGACGGCGGCCTCTTCCGGACTCTCTGACCGTGCGTTCCGGCCCGGCACCCGTCGGGCCGGAACGCTGGAGCGGTAGCAGGGCGTCCTCTACCGCGTGGGTCTTCACGGCGATCACGGTGGACGGAAAACCGAACTCGTCGGCGGCGCATCATATCGAGCGTGGCATCGCCCGCGCACCCGACGATGTACGCAAGGATTTCCGACGGCTGCCTGCCGGTGAGTCAGCAGACTCCTAGCGCCTTCGGGAATCGATCACTATTTTAAAATTAATGTTCAGTGTCTCGCTCTCGGGAGCCCTGAGACATCTCGAAGGTATCACGAGTGGCGTCGTAGTCAAGGCTCGAGGAAATCTGTCGATACCATTTTTGCGACCACGCGAGATTGCCTGATGGATATGCAGGATTGCGTGAACTTGGCGTGGTCTCTCTCTCGAGTCACTTGTTCTCCCCGCCCGCCAGCCATAGCGTCGAACGCACGTTCGATCCCAACGGTTTGATGGATAGGCGGTGACACCGTGACCTCTGTTCCCGGCTCGAGGTGTGGTGCGTCGCCGCGTGGGCGACGCACCGTCGCTCACGCGCCCGGTACCAGGACCGGTTCTGCTGCCACATCCGCCGGGTCAGCCCGCCGGCCCGTACTCGGAGATGAGGCTGCCACCGTGACCGGAAGGCCGACGGCGCACTCGGCCGGCCCAGAAGAAGACGCGGGGGAGACGGGCGGCGGCCTCCTTGCCCGCGAGGCGCTCGACATGAAGGCAGGCGATCTGCTCAGGGAGATCTCTCGTGTCGTGCGCGTGATCGCGGCTGGCCACGCGGGTCTGTTGACCCTGCTGGCTCAGTTCGCAGCCCTCCGGCTCCCGCCGGGCGCCGGGCAGTCGCTGATGTCCGACGAGTTCGTACCAGAAGAGGTAGCCGCCGCGATGGCGGTCTCGCCCCAGTCGGCCACGGCCCAGATGGCGTTCGCCTGCACGGTCACCCGGCGTCTCCCGGCCGCGGTCGACGCACTCAGGGCGGGAGTTCTGGATCTCCAACGGCTGCACGCACTGGAGAAGGCGGTGCACCCGCTTGACGATCGCGCCGCGGGCGAGGTCGAGGCGTGTGTGCTCGCCGGAGGAGCGCGACCGAACCGGCGTGCCTTCACCGATGCCTGCCGGCGCGCCGTGGCCAAGGTCGACCCGCAGGGGGCGGCGGACCGGGCGGAGACCCGGCGCAAGGACCGGCGGGTGTGGGTCTCGCCCGACGAGGACGGGACAAGCTCGCTCGGCGCCGTCCTTCCCGCGGAGGACGCCGAGGCCTGCTACCGGCGGATCGATCAGGCTGCCCGCTCCATCAGCGACAACAGGTCCGTGGGGGATGACCGGACCCGCGACCAGATTCGTGCCGACGTGCTGGTCGACCTGCTCACGGGCCGAGGCAGCCACGCCGCGCCGATGCCGTGCGAGATTCAGGTCGTCGTACCTGTGACGACCCTGATCGGCCTGTCCGACGACCCCGGAGAGATTCCGGGGTACGGCCCGATCCCCGCTCGAATCGCCAGAGAGATGGCCGACCGGCCCGGCTCGACCTGGCGGCGGATTCTGACCGATTCACAAGGGCGTCTGGTCGAGGTCGCCGACCGGCGTCTCCCTAACACCGCGCAGGTCCGCCATGTTCGCGCCCGCAACCGAACCTGCGTTTTCACGGGCTGCACCCGACCCTCACAGCGCACCGACACCGATCACACCATACCTTTCTCCGAGGACGGGCGGACCCTCACCAGGAACCTCGGCCCGCTGTGCCGCCGACACCACCGGATGAAACATCGCGGCCATTGGAAAGTCACCCAACCAGAGGAAGGGACCTTCGTGTGGGTCAGCCCTCTCGGGCGAACCAGCATCACCAACCCCCACACATATCTCGAAGTCGATACGCGCGTAGGAAGAGAAAATGGGGTGCATTAATTTTGAGGTACGGGTTATCGGATACGACGTGTCGACGGACCGTGCGGAGCATCGCGCGGGCCTCCGTGTCCGGTGGACCGCTTCGCGGGCTTCCTCCTTGAACTGGGAGATCGTCTCCAGGTCGTCGATGCGGCACGGCGCGAGCAGACGCACCTGCTCGCCGCCGATCGTCACGCTTTGCTCCCGTCCCAGTCCAGCCATCAAGATCTCTCCAGGAAGGCTGGCGCACGCCTGGGACCTGGGCAGGGTTGCCGTCCCGGCGCAGGGGAGGGTAAGAGCTCGTGACGGCGGTGACGGGAGGCGTGGTGTAGTGATAGCTTCCTCTCACCGAAAAGAATCTTCTTCTCATCCAGTGAGAATCGAATGGGGTGGGCGGCCAGGAGTCGGGTGGTGTGTAGGAGCCCTGCCGGCCGCCGATGACTGGTGCGTCGTACGCTCCGCCGTCCGCGCCGGGTCCTCCGCCGCCGGGTCAGGGAGGACCGCGATGCCGATACCTGCCGAGTTCGCAGACCGACAGCCCGTAACGGTAGCTGCCGTGTTCCGCGCCGAGGTCGCGTGAGATGGACGTCGCGGACTTCCGGTCGGATCTCCAGGCGTGGCTTGCCGAGAACGACCTGACCCCAGGACCTGACCACTCCCTTGACGGGCAGGTGGCTCAGCTCGCGCGGGTGCGTCGCGCCCTGTACGACGCGGGCTGGATGCGTCACGGCTGGCCCGCCGAGGTGGGTGGCCTCGGTGGCCCGGCGGTCCTGCGCGCCGTACTTGGCGAGGAGGTGGCCAGCCGTGGTCTGGCCGAACCGGGCATCTACTCGATGGTCGAGGTACTTGTCCCGACCATGATCTCCTATGCGTCGCCGGCGCTGGCGGCCGAGATGGTGCCGCTGCTGCTGTCCGGTACCGAGAGCTGGTGCCAGGGGTTCTCCGAGCCGGGGTCGGGCAGTGACCTGGCGTCGCTGTCCACCCGGGCGGAGCCCCGGGGCGACGACTGGGTGGTCAACGGGCAGAAGGTCTGGACGAGCCTGGCCCAGTACTCCGAGCGCTGCGTGCTGCTCACCCGCACCGCGCCGGGCCACGGCGGGATCACGGCGTTCTTCGTCGACATGGACACCCCCGGCATCACCGTCCGCCCGCTGGAAATGATGCACGGTGTCGAGGAGTTCGCCGAGGTCTTCTTCGACGACGTGGTCGTCCCCGGCGACCGCATGCTCGGAAAGCCCGGCGACGGCTGGCAGATGGCGATGGACCTGCTCCCGCACGAGCGCTCCACCTGCTTCTGGCACAGGGTCGCCCACCTGTTCACCCGGCTCGACCGGCTGGTGACCGAGACGACCGTGCCGGGTGATCAGGCGGACGCGGATCTGGGTGCGGCCTACCTGGCGCTGCACACCATCCGCTGCCGCTCGCATGCCACCCAGCGCCACCTCGGCGAGGGTGCCCACCTCGGGCCGGAGACGTCGATCGACAAGGTGCTGCTCGCCACCGCCGAGCAACGCCTGTACGACACCGCCCGCGACCTGCTCCCGGGCACCATCGAACTCACCGACAC
>NZ_SJXI01000003.1:0-176575 GCF_004337455.1 Parafrankia sp. BMG5.11
CGACGGCCCGCACCCGACGGCCGGGGCCGGATCGCCGGGTGCCGGATCGCTGTCGCGGTGACCGCGGACCGGGTCAGGCGCGGGTCTGCTGGCGGCCGCGCTGGGTGACGTCGGTGCGCCGGGCGGCGACGTGGCTGGTTCCGGGCCGCCACATCTCGGCCATGAGCCCTTCGGCCAGGTGCGCCTCGTCGAGGGTCGCCGTGTTCGCCAGCTGCCGGTAGTGCAGCAGCAGCCGGCGAACGCTCTGCCCGTCGTTGCTCACGATGTCGCCGGCCAGCCGCCGCGCGCACCCCAGCAGCTCGTCGTGCGGCACGACGTGGTTGACCAGGCCGAGCCGCAGCGCCTCCGCCGCGGTCAGGAAGTTGCCGGTCAACGACATCTCGACGGCCCGGCGCAGCCCGATCGACCGCGCCAGCAGGACTGTGGCCCCGCCGCCCGGCATGATCCCGAGCCGGGCATGGGTGTCGGCGAACAGGGCGCGCTCCGAGGCCACCAGGAACGTGCACTGCAGGGCCAGCTCGAGGCCTCCCGTCACGGCCACGCCGTTGACGGCTCCGATGACCGGCTTGTCGATGACGGGCAGGAACCGGAACAGCCCGTTGTCGTACCGCTCGGGCCCCTCCCCCGGCCCGCGCGGGACGGCGGAGGGCGGCACCTCGCCCGAGACCTCCTTGAGATCGACCCCGGCGCAGAACGCGGGATCGGTGCCGGTCAGGATCACCGCGTCGACGCCGGGATCATCCCCGGCCGCGGCGACGGCGTCCCACAGCGCGTGCGTGAGCGCCCGGCTGAGCGCGTTGCGCGCGGCGGGCCGGTTGAGCGTCACCGTCGTGACGCGGTCCGCGGTCTCGACTACGACGACGGGCTCGCTCTCGCCCACCACCGCCACCCCGCTTCCGTAGGTCATGGATTCACCATCGGGTCAAGGATCCACCGGCTCGGGCGGTGTCCCGCTACCGCACGGCAGCGGCGGCCGGCCCACGCACGGCCGCCGCGACCCCGCCGTCCACGAGGAGGTCGATGCCGCTGACGAAGCGCGCCTGGTCCGACAGGAGGAAGGCGACCACGTCGGCGACGTCCTCGGACTGCCCGATGCGGCCGACCGGGGTCCGTTCGACGAGCGCCTGCATGGAGCTGTGCTCCGCCGCCTCCTGCTTGCCCTGCGGCGTGTCGATGATCCCCGGGGAGAGGGAGCAGACCCGGCCGCCGAGCGGCCCGACCCGGACGGCCTCCTGCTGGGCGAAGCGCTGCACCCCCCGCTTGGCCCACGAGTAGGCCCAGCCCGAGTCCTCGACCGTGGCGCCGAGCGCGGCGTGGATCCGGTCGAGGAGGTCCGGGGCGAGCGGGTCGTCCAGCGCGGCGTCGGCGGTCGGGTGGGGTTCACCGATCGCCAGGATCGGCGCCATCGAGGCGAAGTAGACCGACGCCGTGCCGGCCGTGGTGAGCGGCCGCAGCGCCTGCGCCAGCTGCGCCGTGGCGACCAGGTCGACGGCGAAGATGCGCCGCCAGTCGGCCATGGTCGGGGAGATCCCGGCCGCGTGGGCGACGGCGCGCAGCGTGCCGAGCTCGGCGACCCGGGCGGCGAGCCGCTCCACGCCGTCGACGTCGGTGATGTCCAGGACGAACGGCTCGACGGTGGCCGAACCGGCCTTGGTGAGCTCGCCGACCACTCCGGCGACGGCGGGGTCGCGGTCCACCAGGAGCAGGACGTCCACCAGGTCGACGAGCCGGTGGGCGCAGGCCAGGCCCATGCCGCGGCCGGCCCCCGTCACGATGCCCACGGTGCTCACGGCTCGATCACCACCCGCAGCGCGCCGGCCTTGCGGTCGGCGGCGACCCGGAACGCCTCGGCGGCGTCGGCGATCGGGAACCGGTGGGTGATCAGCGTCCGGGTGATCTCGGGGTCCTTGGCGAGCATGGCCGCCGCGTCCTCCATCTCCCGACCGTTCTCATGGGCGCAGTAGCCCATGGAGGGGATGAGCCGCCCCTCGCGGTGGAACAGCGGGCTCCAGTTGACCCCGACCTTGGCTGCCAGCTGGACCCCCACGCAGACCACCGTGCCACCGGGGGCGACGAGATCGATCGCGCGGTCGAGGCCGCTGTCCGAGCCGGCGGCCTCCACGACGACGTCGTAGAGCCCGTCGTGGGCGAGCGTCGCGCCGAGCCGCTCCCCGGCCTCGGCCTGGTGGGGGTGACGCGCGTCGAGGGCGATCTCGGGTGCGCCCTGGTGCCGCGCACCGGCGACGGCGAGCAGGCCCAGCGCACCGGCCCCGACGACGGCGACCCGGGTGTTCGGCCCGGTGCCGGCGAGCCGCAGGGCGTGCCAGGAGACCGACGCCGGCTCGACCAGCGGGGCGTCGCGGACGTCGAGGCCGGCCGGGAGCGGGACGAGCCGCTCCGAGGGCACGCGGAACTGCTCGGCTATCCCGCCGTCGGCGGTCGCGCCGAGGGCCTGCTTCGTGTGCTGCACGCAGAGGTTGTACCGCCCCTGCCGGCAGAGGTCGCACACCGTGCAGCCCATGATCGCCTCGACGATCGCCGCCGACCCGTCCTCACGCACGCCCGCCAGCTCGTGCCCGATGATCCGTTGGCTGCCTAATCTGATGTACAGGAGGTCGGAGCTACAGATGCTCGCGGCCGCGATCTTCAACACCTCACCGGAGCCGGGCGGCTCCTCGAGGTCGACGACGCTGACGCCGCCGTTGCCGGCACGTACGGCTTTCATGGGAGCTCCCTGACGGTGACGATTCGATCCGCCCTTGTCACCCGCATCACCAGAACGCTGTTCTGACCATGCGGAAACAGCTTCTTCATCGCCGGAATCGTACTCTCAGCACCCCGCCGCGGAAACGGTATCGCCGCTTCCCCACCGGCCCCGCTTTCCGGCGCCGGATCTGACCGCGAGACGTCGCCGCGCCGTCGATATGGTGGGGATCTTCCCGGACGAAACAGTCGCCCACCCGACGGCGGCGGCCGCGGGACAAGGGGCGCACGTGCGGCAACGGGCGACGGCGGTGCTCTCGGTGGCCGCACTGACCATTGCGGCGGTCTGCGGGCTCGCCGCGTGCGGGGGCGCGTCGGGCGACGCCGGCTCGGCCGGCGGCGAGGTCCGCGCCGTCGACGGGCCGGTCGACATGGGTGCCCTCAACGACGTCTGCGCCGGGAACGTGGCCCTCACCTCCGCTCCGCCCTACACCGGGCCGGCACCGCATCCGGTGGCATTGTTCAGCCAGCATCAGGGAAACGACCCCACCGGGTCGACGTTCCCCGTCCGGCTGCTCCAAGACGTGGGCCAGCCCGAGCGCGACGCCTTCCTGGCACGGCCGGCGCAGACCCAGCTCGTCGCGTGCGCCGAGCGGGACGCCCGCGAACCCACCGATGTCATCTGCCGTTTCGACATCGGCAGCCAGAAGCAGGTGCCGTTCTTCCGCACCTCGTACCGGATCACGGTGCGCGCGGCGCACACGGGGCAGGTCGTCGCCACCGTCCCGGTGAACCCGGCCGCCGCGGGGTGCCCGACCTCGGTGAAGGTCGCCTGGAGCGGCGCGGAGGTGTTCAGCGCCCCGACCGACCGTCAGATCGTCACCGCGCTGACGCCCTTCGTTTCCTGGGGCGGAACCGGGACACCGCCGGTGCCCGCGGGCCCGGAGGATGCCCCGGCCGCGGGCGGGGCCCCGGTTGTCGAGGGCTCCGTCCAGATGACGACCGGGCCGGGGGTGGACCCCGCCAGCCCCGCGGTCCGCGCCCATCTCACCTTCTGGGACGCCTTCGCCCGGGCCCAGGAAGGCGACCGCGCCGCCCTCGGCACGCTGCTGGACCAGGTCGACGGATCTTTCTTCGGCACGCTGACGACCATCCTGGACCAGAACCGCGCCATCCCGGGCCGATCCGTCCGCGGGCCGCTGCGGCTCCTGGTCACCGGGGTCTCGGCCGGGCCGGAGGGCGGGGCGGAGGGCGGAGCGGCCGCCGTGGACAGCTGTCTGGACGAGACCGGGCGGGAGACCCTGGAGCAGTCGCTGCCCACCGGGCAGATCGGCATCGCGTCCCGGATCCGGGTGAACCTTGCCCGTGACTCCACCGGCGAGTACCGGGCCACGGGCTTCGCCGATGCGCCACCGGCCCCGTGCCCACCCCCCTCCGGGCGGATCAGCTAGCCCGAGGGCGGAAACGGGTTCAGGAGGCGGAGAGGGTGACCTCGGTCGCGGGCCCGGCGAGATTGTGGTGGATGACCAGGGTGGCCGTCGCATCGGTGCCGCCCTGCGGCGTGTACTCGGGGGTGACGACGCACCGGGCGCCTGTCGGCAGGGACGCGCCCTCGCAGTCGCTCGTGTAGCTGAACGCGGCGGCGTCTGATCCCACGATCTCGACGGACGTGACGGCCAGCGGGTCGTCGCCGGTGCTCTCGACCGTCACCGGCTGGCAGGCGGAGCTGGTGCAGAACACCGTCTCCGGCGTCACGGCGATGCCGGGCTCCGGGCCGGGCGGCGTCGTCCCGGCGCTCCCCTCCAGGTTCACCTCGTTGGCGGGACCGCTGAGATTCTGGTGGATGACCAGCGTCGCGACGGCCGCCTCGCCGCTGTCCAGCGGCACGTAGCCGACGCTGAGGGTGCACTGCCCGCCGGGCGGCAGCTCGGCCTCGCAGCCCGCGTCCACGGAGAACGCATCGGCGTCGGGACCGATGATCTCGGTCGAGGTGACCCGCAGCGTGCCGGTGCCGGTGCTTTCCACGGTCACGGTCCCGGCGCACCCCGAGTCATCGCAACTCAGCGTCTCCGGGGTCACCTCGATGCCCGGCTCACCCGGCCCGCCGCTCGGCCCGCCGTCGTCCGGTGTGGCCGAGGGGTCCGTGTCCTCGGGAACCTCCGGCAGTACCTCGACCTGCTCGGACTCGAAACGGTCACCGGAGTCGTCGTCTGTCGCTTCGGCGACCACCCCGGTCGCCGGGCCGGTCACCTCCAACAGCGCGACGTTCTCCTCGGCCTGCGGGACGAGTCGGTTCGCCCCGTCCACGGAGAAGTGCAGGTTCACCGCGGCCAGCAGCGTGAACCAAGCATCCTTCAGCTCACCGGCGACCTTGTGACGAAGGATCATCAGGGTTCGGTCCGATGGGACGTCCCGCGGCAATGCAACCGATTCGCTGATCGTGAAGGTGCCGATCGGGGTCACCAGGTCACGACTCGCGCTGACGTCGATGTTGCCGTTCTCATCGATGGCGAACACGATGGGCGCGAACGGTGGCTTGTATTCGGCCTGGCAGGCACTGGCGCCGACTAGAACAACGACCGCCAGCAGAAATCCTGCGGCGCGGCGCCGACCGGCCCGGGCCACCGCCGTGAACCCGGTACGATCCTTCCGCCGCCGCCTCCTCGGCTTCGCCGCCACCGCACGGGTCTCGCCTTCCTTCGGTACGCCCGGCCTGAGATCGATGCTCACCTGAGACGTCACTGGAAGGCCCCCCGGCTGTGAGTGAACGGGCGTTTGGCGCGCGGAACCACGCTGGCCCGATGGGCCAGCGCACCCCCCCGTGGCGCGCTGGCCCGGGTTCACCGGACCGGCCGCGGCGGATGTGGCCGGCGATCCGGCTGACCGGCGCGGGTGCCGTTTTCCCACGGGGCGCTGTTTCCCCCGAAGGATGATCGGTCACGAAGATGAGCCTGATCTTTCCGGGAGCGGCCAACATCAGGGGTAGCCCTGAAACCGGGACCGGCTTCGAGTGGCATCCTCGGACAAATGTCCGCCACGGCGCTTCTCACGGATAACCACGCGAATTTCTGTGCCCTGGCAAGCGTCACCCTGACGGCCGGCGGCTACCGGGTCGTCGGTGACGCCGGACAGGATGGGCCGGACTGGCCGCGGCGGTCGCCGTCATCCCGGACATCGTGCTGCTCGTCCTGCAGCTTCCCGACCTCGACGGCCAGTCGGCAGCCGAGCCTGATCGCGTCGTCGGCGCGCCCTGAACACGTCGGTCAGTGATGTGCTCGCAGATAGGTGAGCACCGCGAGAACCCGCCGGTGATCGTCCGGTTCGGGTGCCAGGCCGAGCCGGGTGAAAATGCTGCGCACATGGGATTCGACCGTCTTCGGAGTGAGGACCAGCTGCGCACCGATCGCCTGGTTGGAACGGCCCTCGGCCATCAGCGCGAGCACCTCCCGTTCGCGGGCGGTCAGGGTGTGCAGGGGATCACGCCGCGACCGGGCGGCGATCATCAGGTCGACGACCTCGGGGTCGAGAACGCAGCCGCCCGCCGCGACCCGGGTAACGGCCTCGACGAACGCCTCGATGCCGGTCACGCGCTCTTTGAGTAGATAGCCCACGCCCCGGGCGTTCGCGCCGAAAAGCACCGGAAGGTAATGCGACTCCAGGTAGTGCGAGAGCAGCAGCACCCCGAGGTCCGGATGCCGGGCGCGCAGCTCCACCGCGCTCTCCAGCCCTTCCAGCCGGCCGGTGGGAGGCATGCGGATGTCGATGACCGCGATGTCGGGGCGTAGCGCCGAGACCGCGTTACGCAGCCCGTCGGCGTCGCTCACCTGCCCCACGACCTGGAAGTCGTGCTGCTCCAGCAGCCAGGCGATGGCCTGACGGAACAGCGGCGCGTCGTCCGCCAGGACGACCCGGGTCGGCGTCACACGCATGGGAGCACAGCTCGTATGGACGTCCCACCTCCGGCACGGTCGCCCACCGTCAGCCCGCCGACGACCGCGGCGACCCGGACGACCACGCCGACGGCCACAACACCGAGCACCACAGCCGCCCGTACTCGGTATGGACGAGCCGGCTTGTCCCCCTTGGCACCGCCCCAGCATCCCAGACCCGCCACGAAACGTCACAGACCTGACACAAGGAGATCGCACGTCTTACCGGACCCGCCGCGGGCCCAATCAAGTCGGCACGCCCCGCCGGCCACGTCTCTATGTACGGTTCCGAGCAACCGCGGCGGTTCGAGCCGTCCGAAATCCCCGGCTGTCTCCGGCGACCTCGGGGAGATTCCCGATGAGTTGAATCTTCTCAGTCCGGTGGGCGGAGGGCCGGCGGCTCAGATGGTCACCCAGAGCGGCGAAGAGGCCACTTTCAATGATCGAAAGTGGCCTCTAGCTGGTCGGGGTGGCGGGATTCGAACCCACGACCTCTTCGTCCCGAACGAAGCGCGCTACCAAGCTGCGCCACACCCCGCGACCGTGGCTCAGTGTACTAGACGCAAGGATCCGAGTGGCGTGCCGGGGTGCCCCGGTTTTCGGAACGGTCCACCGGGCCGGCACCGGCGCTCCGCCGGCTCGCCCGCCCTCCAGCCCGCCCTCGGGACCGCCGGCCTGCCCTCCGGGGACGGCACGGATCAGCGACGTTCGGTGAGCGTGAGCAGCGTTGCCTCCGGGCGGCAGTTGAAGCGGAACGGGGCGAACGGTGAGGTACCGAGCCCGGCGGACACGTGCAGCCAGGAGTGCCGCCCGCCCGCCGCGTGCCGCGACAGGCCCCAGGCCCGCTCCCGGCCGATGCCGCAGTTGGTGACCAGCGCGCCGTAGCCGGGCAGCCGGATCTGTCCGCCGTGGGTGTGGCCGGAGAGGATGAGGTCGACCCCGTCCGCCGTGAAGGCGTCCAGCACCCTGGGCTCGGGGGTGTGTGACAGGCCGAGCGCCAGCGCCGCGCCCGGCTCGGGCGGGCCGGAGACCAGGGCGAGCCGGTCGCGGCGCAGGCGGGCGTCGTCGACCCCACGCAGGTCGAGGGTGCGGCCCCCCATGTCGATCGTGCCCCGGATGTTGGTCAGCTCACGCCAGCCGCTGGCCGTGGCGAGCGCGCGGGCGAAACCCGCCCAGTCGAGCGCCGGGCCCTTCGGCCCGGGCGTGTACGTGCGTTCGAGATAGCGGTGTGGGCTGCGCAACGTTGGTGCGTGGTAGTCGTTGTTGCCCGGCACGAACAGGCCGGGGAAAGTGAAGAGCGGGTCGAGCGCGGCGAGCAGCGGGGCCTGGGCCCGGGGGTGCGAGAGCACGTCGCCGGTGAGCACGACGAGGTCGGGGACCAGCCGGGCCAGATCCGACAGCCAGGCGAACTTGCCGTGCTGGTTCGGGGTGACATGCAGGTCCGAGATGTGCAGCAGGCGCAGAGAGGTACTTCCCGGCGCGAGAACCGCCACCTCGCGCCGGCGCAGGGTGTAGGCGGTCCGCTCGTAGACGCCCGCGTAGAGCGCGGTGCCGAGACCCGCGGCCGCGAGCCCCGACACCGCGCGGACAGTTCCCCGGCTCGGTCGCATCGGTCGCATCGCTCCAGTCTCGCCCAGCCGCACGACGGCCCGGCTGCCCGGTGCCACGCCCGCGGACGTGTCCGACCACCCCGGCGGACAGGTCCCGCCACCCCGGCGGACGTCCCCGGTCGCGTCGGCGCCGTCTACCAACGGCCGCACCGGCGCGAACCGGACCAGCGGCTGCACCTGAACGGAAACCGCGTGGCCGCCGGTGCGGGCGGGCCGTAGGCTCGGCGACCATGAGCACACTCAAGGAGCGGCTGCGCGAGGATCTCACTGTCGCCATGCGAGCACGTGACGACCTGCGCCTGTCGACGCTGCGCCTTGCCCTCGCCGCGGTGAAGGACGCGGAGGTCGCCGGCACCACCGCCCGGGAGCTCGACGACGCCGAGGTCGAGAAGATCCTGGCCCGGGAGGTCCGCAAGCGCCGGGAGGCCGCGGAGGCGTTCGCCGCCGCCGGGCGGCCCGAGCAGTCCAGCCGCGAGAACGCCGAGGGTGACGTTCTCGCCGACTACCTGCCCAGCCAGCTCGGCGAGGACGAGCTGCGAGCGATCATCGACGAGGTGATGGCCGAGCTCGGGCTCACCGGCATGAAGGCGATGGGCCAGGTGATGAAGGCCGCGCAGGCTCGCATCGCCGGCCGGGCGGACGGGAGGCGGGTGTCCGAGCTCGTCCGCGCGCGGCTGAGCGAGTCCTGACAGCCGGATCCCGCCGCGCCGCGCCGGCCTTCAGTTCCGGAGCTGGTTGCGCAGGTCCGGCAGCCTCGGGATGCCTGCGCGGCCGTCCCCCGCCGGTGGGGCGGCGGGCTGGCCGGGGCGTGCGCCGGCGCCGTTCGGCAGCAGCACCGCGCCGGTGAGGCCGCCGGACACCTGGAGCACCACCTCGGTGTCCATGGAGACCTCCCCCCCGGGCTCGGGAGCCATGCCGACGACGATCCCGGGCGGGGCCACGTGCGGCACGGTCTCCGAGCGGACCCGGAATCCCAGCGAGCGCAGGGCGTACTCGGCCGCCTGCTGGCTCTGCCCGCGGACGTCCGGCAGGGCCTTCTTGGGCACCTGCGGCTGGGTGTTGTCCGGCGCCGGCAGTGGCATGACGGGCAGCGCCAGGCCGTCGATCGTGCGCGTCATCGTCCGGGCCCAGATCTGGGCCGGGAATCCGCCGCCGAACACCACACGGCTGGTGAGCACGTTGCGAAGCTGATGAGTCGTCGGGCCGCGCGGGTCGGCGAGGGTGACCGCGGTGGCCAGCTGCGGGATGAAACCGGCGAAGGACGCCGTGCTGAATGCCTCGGCCGTTCCGGTCTTGCCCGCCGCCGGACGTCCGATCTGCGCGTTCCCGGACGCGGTCCCGTGGTTGATGACGCCCTGGAGAACCGAGGCGACGGTGTCCGCGATCCCGGGGGCGAGGACCTGTTCGCATGGCTTTCCGGTGTTGAAGGCCAGCGGACGGTCAGCCGTCCCGACGCGCTGTGTGATCGAGAGCACTGTGCGGGGATAGCAGCGGTTTCCGCGGGCGGCGAGCGTCGCGTAGGCGGTGGCGAGGTCCAGCGTGCTGATCTCGTTCGAGCCGAGGATCGCAGAGCCGTCGACCGGTCCGATCCCCCCGCCCCTGCACTCGGGGTTGTTCTCTTCGTTCGGCCGGATCCGGCAGGAGGAGACGCCTAGCCGGCGGGCCATCTCGGCGGTCTTCATGACACCGAGACGCTCGGCGAGCTGGATGTAGTAGGTGTTGACCGAGTTCCAGGTCGCCGTGGTGAGGGAGTAGAAGCCGTCCTCGCTCGGGTCGGCGTTGCTGTAGCAGTTCTTCCCGCCCGGATCGGGGTTGGGGAAGCGCTCCGAGCGATAGCACAGCGGCGAGTGGAAGGTGGTCGACAGCGGGATGTTGTTCTCCAGCGCGGCGGCCAGTGTGAAGACCTTGAACGTGGAGCCGGGCGAGAACGAGTCGGGGTCGACCGGGTAGATCTCCTTGGTGTGGACGAAGTCGGCGGTCAGCGCCGGCGGCTGGTTGTCGTCCGGCGTGCCGTAATCCCGGTTCACGGCGAGCGCCAGCACGTTGCCGGTGCCCGGCTGCACCATCGCGACGCCGGCGGCGACCCGGTTCCCGGTGGGGATCACCTCGCGTGCGGACGTCTGCGCCGCGCCCTGCGCGACCGGGTCGAGCGTGGTCCGGATGGTGAGCCCGCCCTCGAACAACAGCCGGCGGGCGTCCTCGGGGGTGGCGGCGAACGTCCGGTCGGCCAGCAGCACCTGGCGGACGTAGGAGCAGAAGAAGGGGGCTGAGGAGTCCTGGCAGGCGTCCGGTGACCGCGCCGGGCGGTTGAGGACGAGTTCCTCGGCCCGGCCCGCCTTCCACGCGGCGGCGTCGAGGTGGCCGAGCTCGCGCATCCGGTCGAGGACGATGTTGCGGCGTTCCCTGGCGGCCTGCGGGTGAAGCGCCGGGTTGTACGCGGTGGGGTTCTTCACCAGGCCGGCCAGCATCGCCGACTGGGTGACGCCGAGCTGGCTGACGTCGATGTTGAAGTAGTGCCGGGCGGCCGCCTGGACGCCGTACGCGCCGTCGCCGAAATAGGCGATGTTGAGGTACCGCTCGAGGATCTCGTCCTTGGTGAGGTGTTCTTCCAGATACAGTGCGTAACGGGCTTCGCGGAGCTTGCGGTCGACCGTCTGCTCGGTCGCGGCCGCCTTTTCCTCCGGTGTCCGGGCGGAGGCCAGCAGGACGTTCTTCACGTACTGCTGGGTGAGGGTCGATCCGCCCTGGGTGACCCCGCCGGACTCCTGGTTGGCGAGGTACGCGCGGATCATTCCGCGGTAGTCGACGCCGGTGTGCTCGTAGAAGCGCGCGTCCTCGATGTCGATCATCGCCTGGCGCATCTGCGGCGGGACCTTGTCCAGGGTGACGATCTCGCGGTCCTGCTCGCCGCGCAGCACCGCGATCTGGTTTCCGGCGGCGTCCAGGATGCGTGAGGGCTGGGCCAGCGGGGGGACGGTCAGATTCGCGGGGAGAGAAAGGAAATGGTCCGCGCCGCCCTTGGCGGTCACGCCGGCCAGGCCGATGACGGGCAGCGCGAGCATGCCGACCAGAACGCCCGCCACCACGCTGGTGGTGAGGACGCCGAGCAGCCGTTTCGGTGTGACTCGGCGGCGGCGCGCCGAGTCGGGCCCGATATGCCGTGAGGCTGGGCCGGAGGCCGGCGCGGACAGGCCTGATTGCCACGTGGACCGCGCGTCGGCCGCGCCGCGGAGTTTCGACCGGATCACGCCTGGACCCACCGTGGCGCCGGGAACGCTCCGAACACGGCGTGCACGGGGTACGCGGGGAACACGGGGAACGGCTGGGTGCACGGAACGCCCCGGGGCTCGGTCCCGGCTTCGGCGACCGGCGCTTCACCGGTGTTTCGGCCTGGTATGAACACTGAGCCCGGGACCCCCTGCTCGAGTCCTCCGCTGCCGTCGACGATGCCCGCCTTCGTCAGGTGCCCGCACCGGCCGCGGCCGAGGCGCTGATCCAGTACTGCGCTGACCCAAACACCGTGCCCGCCCGGGGCCCGCCAGTCCAGGACTGTGGTCCCGCACACTGCCCGCCCGGGACCACACGGGCACACACGGCAAGGCGTCCGAACGGCTACCTCATCGAGCTAAGACTACGACGCCACAGCAAGGTCACGGTTGCGTCACCGAAGTGACACACGGGCGTCACAGATCGCACTACTGCGGCGATCGGGATCAATGGCCCGGACTAGTCATTTGGACAACCACCCGTGTGGGGTCTGTGCCGTGGCCACGCCACTCCGTACGGTTTCGGTTCAACGCCACGTCACCACCCGCACGGGCCCCCTGACCCGGACTCGAGAAGAAAGGCAGGTGGCATGACCAGTAGCCTGACCCCACCCGTCAGCCTGTCACGCCGTACCAGTACGACCGGGCTCGTCGGCTCCACCACCGACGGCGACTGGACGGCCCACGCCGCCTGTCGCGACCTCGACCCGGATGAGCTCTTCGTCCAGGGAGCGGCCCAGAACCGGGTGAAGACCAGGTGCTTCGGGTGCGTCGTGCGCACCGAGTGCCTGGCGGACGCCCTCGACAACCATGTCGAGTTCGGCGTCTGGGGAGGAATGACCGAGCGGGAGCGCCGCGCGCTGCTCCGCCGCCGTCCGGACGTCACGTCCTGGCGGAAGCTGCTCGCGGACGCCCAGGCGGATCACCGCTCCGCGTCCGCCGGCTAGCCCGGCCTCGAGCCCTCATCCGGAGGTGTCCGACGACAGCGGGGTCGAGCGGACACCACCACCCCGAACGTGACACCAGCAGTACACAGTTGTTTCCATCCGAGTCGCGTATAGCCCGGATGGGCGGTGAAGTCTCCACCAGTGGCGCTGGTCCCCCGCAACATCCCGGGCAACACGTTCCTGTGTATGGCCCGGACGGGCGGAGGCCCTCCTTGGACCCGGGTTCACATCGCACCGGCGCGATTCCCGGGGCCGTCATCTCAGTGCGTCAAGCCAGTTCAGTGCGTTGAGTCAGTGCATCGAGCGAGTGCATCGAGTTCCGTACGCGGTCCCCGACGGGTCCCGCGGAACGACCCTTCGTGCCTACGGCAGGACCCCGCCAGGTGCCTACGCCAGCCACCTCCACGTCGGCCTCCCCCAGAACACGCGCCGCGCGCTCCCACCCGCCGTTCCCCGGCCGGTCAGCCGGCCGCCGCGGCCCGTTCGTCCCCGGCGAGCGCGCGACCGATCTCCCGCAGCCCGGCCAGGTCGTGGACGTCCTCGGACAACGCCTCGACCTCGACGAGTGCCGTGTCCGGATGGGCACTGGTGAACCGTTCACGCAGCCGGACCTCACGTTCGGCGAGCCGCGCCCGGTCGGCGTGGATACGCAGCACAGCCGCGGCCAGCGGATGCTCGCCGTGGTCGGTGAGATTCTCAGCGGCGGCCAGCCCCCGCTCGACGGTCAGCGCGGAGGCGGCGCAGAAGTGCATCCTGTTGACGATCAGTCCCGCGAGCGGCATGCCGTCCGCGTCGAGCCGGTCCACGAAGTAGGACGCCTCCCGCAGCGCGGCCGCCTCGGGCGCCGCGACCACCACGAAAGAGGTGCCGGGCGCCGCGAGCAGGCGGAACGTCTCGTCGGCGCGGGCCCGGAAACCGCCGAACATCGTCTCCAGCGCGGCCACGAACTGGCTCACGTCGGCCAGCAGCTGCGCGCCGAGCACCTTCGTGATGACCCGGGTGAACATGCCCAGGCTGGCTCCGATGACCTTCGCGTACGCCCGGCCACCGGCCTTCGCGGGCGCCAGCAGCAGGCGCAGCAGGCGCCCGTCGAGGAAGTCGCCGAGCCGGTTCGGCGCGTCCAGGAAGTCCAGCGCCGAACGGGTCGGCGGGGTGTCGACGACGATCAGGTCCCAGGAGCCGCTGGCGTCGAGCTGCCCCAGCTTCTCCATCGCCATGTACTCCTGCGTACCGGCGAAGGACGACGACAGCGACTGGTAGAACGGGTTCGCCAGCAGCGCCTCGGCCCGTTCGGGCGTGCTGTGGTCGAGGACGATCTCGTCGAACGTCCGCTTCATGTCGAGCATCATCGCGTCGAGACGGCCACCGGCGGCCGGGTCGACCCCCGCGACCTCGCGGGGGTTGTTGTCGAGCGCGGTCAGGCCGAGCGACTGCGCGAGGCGCCTGGCCGGGTCGATCGTCAGTACCACCACGCGCCGGCCACGCTCGGCGGCGCGCAGCGCGAGCGCGGCGGCGGTCGTGGTCTTGCCGACCCCGCCCGACCCGCAGCACACGATGATCCGCTCGGTGTCGAGCATGGCGTCGACGTCCAACCGCGGGACCCCGAGCGGATGCGGACGCGGCCGCGGCCGGCTCGGCGCCGTCCGCTGACCCCGTCCCGTGGCCCTACGGGCCCCGGTCGCCTTCCGCGGCGATCCGGGCGTCGCCTTCGCCCGCCCCGTGGTGGTCTTCTTCCCCGCAGCGCGTGATCCCGTAGCGCGTGCCCCCGCGGCGCGGGTCGGCTTCCCGGCCGTCGCGCCGGAACCACTCTCACCGGCGCCATCGCCGCCACCGGACGGCGGCCCGCCACCGGCCCGCCCGCGGCCGCCCGTGGAGCCACCGGCCGGGTCCATGCCGGTGGTCGGGTCCATGCCGGTGGTCGGGTCAGCCGGGTTCTCGCCCGCGGGGGTCATGCCACCATCCGCTGGGCTCGGAGCATCTCGGCGAACCGGTAGAGCGAACCGAGATCCACGCCGTCCGCCAGCAGCGGCACCTCGTAGACCGGACGTCCCAGCGCGGCGATCTCGGCACGTTGCGCCGTCTCCAGCGCGACCCGCTCGGCGTGCTGCGCGGCCTCCCAGGCCAGGTTCGAGATCAGTTCCTCGGTCGGCTCGATGCCGGTCTCCTTGATGCCGGTGGCCAGTTCCTCGCGGTCGAGCTGGCCACGCCGGGCCAGGTCGAGATCGCCGGGGGCGAGCAGCGGGCTGCGCACCATGTTCACCACCACCGCGCCGACCGGCAGGCCCACCTCGCGCAGCTCCCGGATGCCGTCCACCGTCTCCTGGACCGGCATCTCCTCGAGCAGGGTGACCAGGTGGACCGCCGCCCGCTCGGGCGCCAGCACCGCCATCACGCTGTCCGCCTGTGCCCTGATCGGGCCCATCCGCGCCAGCCCCGCGACCTCCGCGGTGACGTTCAGAAAACGGGCGATCCGGCCGGTGGGGGGCGCGTCGAGCACGACCGCGTCGTAGGCGAGCCCACTCGGACGGGTGCCGTCCGGCCGGTTGACGGCCTCCTTCACCTTGCCGGTGAGGAGCACGTCACGGACACCGGGGGCGACCGTGGTGGCGAAGTCGACGGCGCCGATGCGGCCGAGCGCCCGACCCGCGCGGCGCAGGTTGTAGAACATCTCGAGGTACTCCAGCAACGCCTCGTCCGCGTCGATGGCCAGCGCGAAGACCTCGCCGCCGCCGGGCGCGCTCGCCACCTTGCGCTCACGGTAGGGCAGCGGCGGGGTATCGAAGAGCTGGGCGATCTGCTGGCGCCCCTCGACCTCGGTCAGCAGCACCCGGCGCCCCCCGGTGGCCAGCGCGACGGCCAGCGCGCCGGCGATCGTGGTCTTTCCCGTGCCGCCCTTGCCGGTGACGATGTGCAACCGACAGTCCCAGGGGCCGGCGGTCGCCGCTGGCGCGTTGTCGTCACCGGTCACGTGCTCGACCGTACCCGTGGGCCGCCGATCCGGACTGCCACGCCCCGGACCCTCGTCACGGCGGCCACACCGCCTACCCAACCGGGTGGCGGTCCGCGGATGCTCTAGGGTCCATCGTCATGCAGACCAAGTGGGAGTACATGACTGCCCCGCTCCTGATCCACGCCACCAAGCAGATCCTCGACAACTTCGGTGCCGACGGCTGGGAGCTCGTCCAGGTCGTCCCCGGGCCCAACCCGGAGAGCCTGGTGGCGTACTTCAAGCGGCCGAAGTCCCAGTAGGGACGTCCGCCCGCGACGGGACGGTCGCCCCCGCCCCCCGCCCCCTGTTCCCTGACGTGCCCTCCTCGACAGAAGGTCGACTCCGACGATGACCGCTCCCGTCCCGCCCGCGGCCGCCACGACGCCGTCCGGGCGGCTCGCCGAGCTCGGGCTGGTCCTCCCGGCGGTGCCCACCCCGGCCGGGGCCTATGTCCCCGCGGTGCGCGACGGCGATCTGGTCTGGACCGCGGGGCAGCTCCCGCTGGTGGCCGGGAAGCTGCTGGCGTCCGGCCTGGTCGGTGCGGAGATCACCGCCGAGCGGGCCGCTGAGCTGGCCCGCGTGTGCGCGCTCAACGCGCTCGCCGCGGCCGCGGCCGCGGCGGGTGGCCTGGACACGATCACCCGGATCGTGAAGGTCGTCGGCTTCGTCGCGAGCGCGCCGGGATTCGTCGGCCAGCCGGTCGTCCTGAACGGCGCCAGCGAGCTGCTCGGCGCCGTCTTCGGTGCCGCCGGACTGCACGCGCGCTCCGCCGTCGGGGTCGCGGCGCTCCCGCTGGGAGCGCCCGTGGAGGTGGAGCTCGTCGCCCGCGTGGCCGGCTGACCTCGGCTTCTGCCGGCCGTACTGTCTACCATCAGGGGATGGCTGATCATCAGGCGGCAATCGTCGCCCGGTTCGGCGCGTCCCGCCGGATGGAACCGGAGGAGGAACTCCGGCTGGCTCGGCTGGCCGCCAACCCGGCACCCGCCCGGGACGCGGCGACCGTTGTGCTCCTGCGCGACGCGCCGGTCGGGTCCGGCATCGAGGCCTACCTGCTCAGGCGCACCCGGGCGATGTCGTTCGCGGGCGGCATGCACGTCTTCCCGGGCGGGCGGGTCGACCCGTCGGACGCCGCCGAGGATCTCCCGTGGGTCGGGCCCTCCGTCGAGGAGGCGATGCCGGGGCTGGACGACGATCCCGCCCGCGCGCGGGCCCTGGTCTGCGCGGCCGTCCGCGAGACCTTCGAGGAGTGCGGCGTCCTGCTCGCCGTACCGACGGGCACATCCGTACCAGCCGGCGGAGCCACGCCGACGGGCAGGAACGTGCCGGCCGGACGTGTCGACGCGGCGGGCGGCGCTGCCGGTACCGGCGATCCGGGCACCGGCGATCCGGGCTGGGCCGCCGAGCGGCGGGCGGTGGAGAGCCACCGCAGTGGCCTCGCCGAGCTGCTGACCCGCCGCGGGCTGGCCCTGCGGGCCGACCTGCTGGCCCCGTGGACCCGTTGGATAGCCCCCGAGCTGGAGCCACGACGGTACGACACCAGGTTCTTCGTCGCCGCGCTGCCGGCCGGGCAGCTGCCGGGCGAGCTCGCGACGGAGCTCTCGACCGAGGCTGACGGAATGCTGTGGATCCGTCCGGCGGAGGCGATGGAGCGGTTTGTCGCCGGCGAGATCGGCATGCTCCCGCCCACCGCCTTCACCCTCGCGGAGCTGTCGGCCTACGACGACGTCGCCGGTGCGCTCGCGGCCGCGCGCACCCGCGACCTGAAGCCGATCATGGCGAGGATCGTCGCCCGCGACGGCACCTGGCAGCTGTCGTTCCCACACCTGTTACCGCCGGACGGTGCCCTCGGCACACCGCCGGACGGTGCCCTCGGCACACCGCCGGACGGTGCCCTCGGCACACCGCCGGACGGTGCCCCCGGCACACCGCCGGACGGTGCCCCCGGCACCGAGCCGGGCACGCCTTCGGGAACCGCCCCGGCACCGGCCGCGGGCACCCGCGGTGGTGTCCCGCGGTGACCGCCCTCCGCCGGGTCACGAAGCTGGCCTCCGTCGTCCTCGCGCCGAATCCCGGCCCGATGACCCTCGACGGCACGAACACCTGGATCCTGCGGTCACCGGGCGACGCCGGCTGCGTGGTGGTCGATCCCGGCCCCGACCACGGCGAGCACCTCGCCCGGGTCGCGGCCGCCGGCCTGGTGCGCACGATCCTGCTGACCCACGGCCACTCCGACCACAGCGAGGGCGCCGCGACGCTGCACGCGCTGACCGGGGCGCAGGTGCGCGCCCTCGACCCAGCGCACCGCCTCGGCTCGGAGGGCCTCGGCGCCGGGGACGTCGTCGCCGCCGCCGGGGTCGAGTTGCGGGTGCTGGCCACCCCTGGGCACACCTCGGACTCGCTGTCCTTCGTGCTGGCCGGCGACGACGAGCACCCGGCCGTGCTCACCGGCGACACGATCCTGGGGCGCGGCAGCACGGTCGTCGCCCATCCCGACGGCCGGCTCGCCGACTACCTCGCGAGCCTGCGCCTGCTGCGCGAGCTCGGCGACACCACCGTGCTGCCCGGCCACGGCCCCGAGCTGCCAGCGGCCGGGCGGGCGGCCGAGGCATACCTGGAGCACCGGGCCCGGCGGCTCGATCAGGTGGTCTCCGCGTTAGCCGATCTGGGTGCGTCGGCCGAGCAGGTGACGCCGATCGACGTGGTCCGGATCGTGTACGCGGACGTCGACGTGGCACTCTGGCCGGCGGCCGAGCTGTCGGTACGGGCCCAGTTGGACTATCTCCGCCCACGCTGAGCCACCCGCCGCCGCGCGCGCGGGGTCACCCCGGCGCACGCCGGTCCGCCACGCCCCGCGCAGGTCAGGGCCCCGGCGGCGGTCACCGCGGGTAGCCGGCGGGGCCGGTGTGGACGTTCAGAGACTGGCCGCAACCTGCCGAAAGACGCGGGTCATATCCCGGAAACCGGGTAGACAAGTGAGCTGCGCCACTATAGAGGCCGGGCCGCTCGCGGTCTGGATCCCCGCGAACGGGGCCAGGTCGGTCATCCGACACACCTTGATCCAGAAAGGGAGACGAAGGCCACTAAACTTTCCGGCGGAGGAGACCGCTCGTGCGCTTTGTGACCCTTTGGACCATTGGTACCGACCGCGGGCCCTCGTACCCGCGGGACGTTACCGACCGCGCGCGCTCCGGTGCCGGCCCCCACCCGGCCTTCCGACCCAGCGGTTCGCGCGGCCCAGCGATCATCCGGCGGAGAGGAACCGATCCACGATGGTGATCAGCTCCCCCACGACCGGTCCCCTGGTCTGTCCCAGATGCGGCACCCCGACGGTGCCCGGCGGGCGGTTCTGCTTCAACTGCGGGCTCCGGTTCACCCAGACCGACACGCCGCGCGCCGAGGCCGCCGAGCGCCGGGTCGTCACCGTCCTGTTCGGCGACCTGTCCGACTTCACCGCCTGGGCGGAGGACCGCGACCCCGAACGGGTCGGCGAGGTCACCGACCGGGTCCTCGCCGCGCTCGCGCGCGAGGTCGACGAGGTCGGCGGGCGGGTCGACAACCTCAGCGGTGACGGGATCATGGCCGTCTTCGGCGCCCCGACGGCGCACGAGGACGACCCGGAACGCGCCGTGCGCGCCGCGGCGGCGATGCAGGAGACGGCCCGTCGCCTGATCAAGGACGAGGGCGGCGACAGCAGCCCGCTCGGCCTGCGGGTCGGCGTCAACACCGGCGAGGTGCTCGCCGGCGTGCAGGCGGCGCTGTCATACACGGTCATCGGGGACACGGTGAACACCGCCGCGCGGTTGTCCGGCGCGGCGGCGGTGGGCACCGTCTACGCCGGCCGGGACACAGTCACCGCCACCCGCTCCGTCGCCACCTGGCGCGATCTGCCGCCCCTGGTGCTCAAGGGCAAGCGCGAGCCGGTGCCCGCCTACGAGCTGGTCAGTCTGCGCCCGTCCAACATCGCCCGGCCGGGCCTGGCCGACGACGCGACGTTCATCGGGCGCGAGCAGGAGCTGGCCGAGCTCAGCCGCTACTTCGCCGGCGTGGTCGACGCCGGCCAGCCCGACATGGCGGTGGTCATCGGCGAGGCCGGCATCGGCAAGACCCGGCTGGCCCGGGAGCTCGCCGAGACCGCCGAGGCGACCGCGGGCGCGACCGTGCTGTGGGGGCGCACCGTGCGCCACGGCGACGTCCGCGACCTCGCCCCGCTGATCGACCTCATCCGCGGGGCGTGCGGCATCACCGACGGCGACACCCTCGACCGGGTCGCCGACCGGGTACGCCGCACGGTCGCCGGCCTCACCCATCCGATCTTCGAAACGAAGCTGCCGAGCGGCATCGGGGACCGCCTGCTCGGGATGCTCGGCGTGCCGCCGGACCGCCGTCCCAGCGCCGGGGCGACCACCCCGCCGGGTGACCCGGTCGGCCGGGCCTCCCACGGCGAGGCTGTCCAGCGGGCCGCCGACGACGCCGTCGAGACCGTCGGCCTCCTGCTGAGCGCGCTGGCGGTCCGCAACCCGGTGCTGGTCGTCGTCGACGACCTGGAGTGGGCGACCAGCCGGCTGACGACGGCCCTGCGGCGGCTGACGACGACCCTCAACGGCCCGGTGATGCTCGTCCTGCTCGACCGGGAGAGCCCGCAGTTCTCCGATCTCGTCGGCGCGCGCCGCATCGCGCTCAGCCCGCTGCCGGAGAGCGCGGCGCGTGCCCTGCTCAAGGACTACCTGGGCGAGCCCGGCCTGTCCCGGGCGACCCAGGCCGAGCTGCTGGCCCGGGTGCACGGGAACCCGTTCTTCCTGACCGAGCTGCTCAACCTGCTGGTGGACCGCGGTCTGCTGCACCAGGTGCCCGACCCTGGCGGCGAGGGGATGCGCTGGGTGCTGGAGGGCTCGCTGGCCGCGACCGTCCTGCCCGCCGGTGTCCAGTCGGTGCTGGCAGCCAGGATCGACGACCTGGACGCGGCCGCCAAGGCGGCGCTGCGGGCGGCGGCCGTGCTCGGCCCGCGCTTCCCCGCCGAGGCGCTCCAGGTGGTCGGCGAGCGCCCGGCGGCCGAGGTCGAACGCGCGCTGTCGGTGCTCACCGAGCGCCAGCTCGTCCGCCCACCGCGGCAGGGCGAGACCCTGTGGCGGTTCGTCCACCCGATGGCGCGCGACGTCGCCTACTCGGGCCTGCCGAAGGTGGAGCGGGCCCGCCGGCACGCCACGGCGGCGCGCTGGGGCGTCACGGCGATGATCGGTTCGTCCCGCGAGGTGTCGACCTTCGTCGCCACCCACGCGCTGCGCGCCTACGACCTGGCCGCCTCGATGGCGCTGCCCGCGGGTGACCCGGCCTGGTCGGCGCGGGAGGCCGGCTTCCACGCGCACGTCCGGCTGGCCCGCTCGGCGCTCGCCCGCGACGACCATCGGGCCGCGGCGGACCTGCTCGCCGACGCCCGCCGGCTCGGGCGGGGCGTCATCGACGGCGACGACGACATCAACGTGCGGATCCTGCACGCCGAGGCGCTGGTCTGGCTGCGCCGGCTCGACGAGGCGGAGCGGACGCTGCGCCCGGCGCTGCGGGTGAACGTCCCGAGCCGGCGGGCCGCCGCCTACGCGGTGCTCGGTGAGCTACGGCAGAAGCAGGGCCGTGGCGAGGAGGCCCGCCAGTCGCTGATCACGGCGCTGGAGGCCGCGCACCGGGCCGGCGACGACCGGGCGGTGGCCGCGGCGCTGCGCCGGCTCGGCCTGCTCGAATACGCCGCCGGCCGCATCCAGGCCGCGGAGGAGCGCTACCGCGAAGCACTCTCGCTCGCCCGCCGCGTCGACGACCCCCGCGGGGTCGGCTGGGCGCTGCAGCACCTGGCGTGGAGCGCCACCACCCGCGGGGACTACGCGAAGGCCGAGCGCACGCTGCGCGAGGCGTCCGCGGTGTTCGAGCGGCTGGAGGACGCCGGCGGGCTCGGCTGGTGCTCGGGCACCGAGGCCCTCGTCCTGCTGCTCTCGGGTCAGCTCACCCGGACCCGCAAGGTCTCCCGCGTGCTCATCAACCTCGCCGAGTCGATGCGCGAGCGCTGGGGGCAGGCGGTCTGCCTGACGATCGACGCGGTCGCCGCGGCCGAGCTCGGCGACATCGAGACCGCCGAGAGCGAGGCGGCCCGCGCGGCGGAGCTGTTCACCGAGACCGGCGACAGTTGGGGGCGCACCCTGACCCTCATCGCGCGCGGGCTGGCCGCCCGTGGGGCTGGCCGCCCCCGGCGCGGTGCGGACCTGCTGACCGAGGCGTGCGCGGAGGCGGCGTCCACCGGGCATGTGCTCATCGGCGCCTTCGCCCAGGTGCTGCTCGGCCTGACCAGGCTGGACGCCGGCGAGGTGGATGCCGCGGAGGAGGCCGCCCGGCGCGCCCTGGCCGACCTGGACCGGCTGGAACTGCGCCCGCACGCCCAGCTCGGGGCGAAGGTGCTCGTCGCGCAGATCGCGCGGGCGCGCGGGCGCCTCGACGAGGCGATCACCGAGCTGCGGGGGGCGCTGTCCGCCAGCGAGCCGGCGACGCTGATGTTCCCGCGCCGGCAGGCCTACGCCCACCTCGCGGGCACCCTGCTCGACGCGGGCGAGCCCGACGAGGCCCTGCGGGTGGCCCGCCAGGCGGTCGGAGTGGACGCCGAGGACGTCCGGGCACAGGTGCTGGCATACCGGGCGCTGGGGACGGTCCTGGCGGCGCACGGTGACGTCGAGGGCAGCCGCGAGGCCTACGAGCAGGCCCTGGCCGCCGCGACGGCCACCGGCGCGGTCAGCGAGGCGCCGCAGACCCGGCGGCTGCTCGCGGCCCTGCCGGGATCCGCCCCGGAAGCCCTCGACGCACCGGACGGGCTCAGCGCACCGGAAGGGCTCGGCGCAGCAGACGGACCGGGCGTGGCGGACGGGCTGGGCACACCACACCAGGACGGGCTGGCCGCCCAGGATGACCTGAGCGCACAGGACGGGCTGGGCGCGGCGGCCGCGCTGGCGAAGGTGAGCGTGAACGGGACGAGGGCGCGGGCCAGGACGGCGGCGCGCCTGCCGGGATCACCGGTGGTCGTGCCGGTGGCCGACCCGTCCGGTGAGGCCGTGCCCTCGGTGGAGATGCCGCCCGCCGAGGGCACCAGCCGGTAGCCGGGTACCGCTGAGGACGTCTGCCGCACGGATGCGTCCCCCGGATCCGGCGGCGGCGGCGGATCCGGGGGACGAACGGGCAGGGGACAGGCCGGTTTTCAAACCGGCGGTGGGTTCAGCGGGCCCGGCGGGCGAGCCGCTCACGGTCGAGCAGCACGACAGCGCGGGAATCCAGCCGGAGCCAGCCACGGGTGGCGAAGTCGGCGAGGGCCTTGTTCACCGTCTCCCGCGAGGCTCCGACGAGTTGAGCCAGCTCCTCCTGAGTGAGGCCGTGTTCGACCCGGACCCCGGCCGCCTCGTTACCCGGCTGGGCCGGTTCACCGAAGCGGTCGGCCAGGTCGAGCAGCGCCTTGGCGACGCGACCGGGCACGTCGGTGAACACCATGTCCGCCATCGTGTCGTTGGTCCGCCGCAGGCGGCGGGCCAGCACACGCAGCAGCAGCGCTCCGGCTTCGGGCCGGGAACGCAGCCATGGCCGCAGCGCGGTGTGCTCCAGCGCGACGAGCGACGCGTCGGTCACGGCGGTCGCCGTCGCGGTGCGCGGCCCGGGATCGAACAGGGAGAGCTCTCCGAACAGGTCTCCCGGCCCCATCACATACAGCAGGTTCTCCCGCCCATCGGCGGACTGGCGTCCTATCTTGACCTTGCCGGACAGAACCACGAAAACGCGGTCGCCGACATCCCCTTCGCGGAACAGCACGTCGCCACGGGTCACGTCCTGCCGGTCCAGGTGATCGGAAAGCGCCTGGCGGTCGGGCTCGGACAACCCGGCGAACAGCGGAACGCGGGCTAGCAGATCGTCCACGCCCTGAGCATGCCAGGACACGGGACGCAGAGCACGGCCAGGGACCCCCATCGGCCTGACCAGGTCACGCAGATGCACCCGAATGCTCTGTTCTGATACGTAAAGTGACGCAAGAAGGACCACCAAAGTGGTCCAGGTCACAATCCGCCTAGTACGGCCGATCGGCACCGGCCCGATCGTGCCACTCCCGGCGGGGGTCACATCGACACAGCCCGGCCCAGTTCAGGACGGCTGTTCGGGGGTCAGGAGGGCACGACACGCGACACGCCCGGGGCCGCATGAGTTGCCCGTCAGGCGGCACGGTGCTTGCCCGGCGGCGTGCGGCGAAGCCGGCGCCGGTAACGCTCGAGCGCGGCCGGCAGGCCCTGTTGGACGAACGTGGCGACTTCGTCCGGGCGGGCGCTGTCGAGGAAGCCCTCGAGCCCCTTACCCGTGTCGGCGGCGTTGAGTGGCCGCTCGACCCGCTCCATCGCCAGCAGGAGCCCGAGCAGCACCAATGGGAACGTGATCGCGGCAAAGACAAACATGGCCCGTCCATGGTCGCCGATGTCGGCGCCGCGCCCGCACCCGGGGGGTCGACGCGCCCTGCCGGACCACGTCGAAGCGACGGGTCCCGCGGGCCGACACGCCGGATACGCTGCGAGGCATGGCAACCACCGTCGACGCGCGAGCCGAGACGGCGCTGGCGCGCACCCGGCGCGCCCGGCGGATCGTGCGCGCGCTCGGCGAGCTTCACCCCGACGCCCGCATCGCGCTGCATTTCAGCAGTCCGCTGGAGCTTCTCGTCGCCACGGTGCTGTCGGCGCAGTGCACGGACAAGAAGGTCAACGAGGTCACGCCGGGAGTCTTCGCCCGCTACCCGACCGCCGCCGCCTACGCTGCCGCGGACCGCGACGAGCTCGAGGCGATCCTGCGGCCCACCGGCTTCTTCCGGGCGAAGGCGAACTCGCTGATGGGCATCGGCGCCGCCCTGGTCGAGCGCTTCGACGGCGAGGTCCCTGGCCGGCTGGAAGCCCTGGTCACCCTGCCCGGTGTGGGCCGCAAGACCGCGAACGTCGTGCTGGGCCACTGCTTCGGCATCCCCGGGATCACGGTCGACACCCATGTCGGGCGGCTCTCCCGCCGCTTCGGCCTGACCACCGAGACCGATCCCGTCCGGGCCGAGAGCGACCTCGCCGCGCTGATCGAGCGGCGCGACTGGACGATCGCCTCCGACCGCATGATCTTCCACGGCCGCCGGGTGTGCCACGCCCGCCGGCCGGCCTGCGGCGCCTGCGCCATCGCGCGGATGTGCCCGTCCTTCGGCACCGGCCCGACCGAGCCGGCCGAGGCCGCGCGTCTCGTCCGCGGGGACGCGGAGGCGGCCCGGTGAGCGACCCCGCGCCGTCCGGGGATCCGAGCAGCCAGGACGTCAGCCAGGACGCCCACTCCGCGAGCGCCGGCGGAGACACTCGTCCGGCGAGCGGCGGCGGAGCTCCGGTTCCCCCGTGGCTGACCGCGCTGACGGCGGCGGTGGGCGACGGCATCCCCGTCCAGACGCGACACGCTCGCCAGACGCGGCCGGGCGGGCGGGCGGCGGCCGTCCTGATCCTGTTCGGGGAGGGTCCGGACGGGCCTGACGTGCTGCTCCTGCAGCGGGCCGCCGACATGCGCGACCATGCCGGGCAACCGGCGTTCCCCGGCGGCGGCGCCGACGAGACCGACGCGTCGAGGGCCGCGACGGCGCTGCGTGAGGCGGAGGAGGAGGTCGGGCTCGACCCGGCCGGCGTCGAGGTCCTCGCCACCGCCAGCCCCCTCTACCTGGCTGCCAGCCACTTCCTGGTCACCCCCGTGCTCGCCTGGTGGCGCACGCCCACCGCGGTGGACGCGGTCGACCCGGCGGAGACGTCCTCGGTGGCCCGGGTACCCGTCGCGGAGCTCGCCGACCCGGCGAACCGGATCCTGCTGTGGCATCCGTCCGGCTTCGGCAGCCCGGCGTTCCGCGTCCGCGGTATGACGGTCTGGGGTTTCACCGCGGGCGTCCTCGACGCCCTGCTGCGGCTCGGCGGATGGGAACGCCCCTGGGACACCGGGACGAAAGTGGACGTGCCCGAGATCACCGTGGCGATCTCCGCGGCCATGGCCCTCCCCCACGCGGTGGTGGAGCCGCGGGGACCACTCGACGAAGCGGGCGGTACCGTCGGAAGATGACCTCAAGATCCGCTCGATCGGCCCTGGCCGCGCTGGCCACGGCCGTGGCGGTGCTCACCGCGCTGACCGGGTGCGGGAGCGGCGGCGACGACACCGGCACACCCTCGGCCGCGGCGACGCTGACCCCGAGCGTCAGTGACGGCACCCAGGTCTTCGCCGTGGTCGGCCAGGTGGACCAGACGTTCTCGGCCCGCGAGCTCGTCGCCCACCCCGGCACGATCCGGGTCGACTTCTCGGTCGCGAAGGGGTCCGCGCCGCACAACTTCGTCATCTCCGCCATCCCCGGCGCCACCACGAGGATCGTCAGCGCCGGCAACTCCCAGTCGATCACGTTCACCGCCGACAAGCCCGGGCGATATCCGGTGGTCTGCACCCTGCACCAGGGCATGACAGCCACGCTTGTGATCGTCTGAGCTCGGCCGACGAGCCCCGGTGAACCTTCTCGATCTCGTCCTGATCGTCCTGGTCGTGATGTTCGCGGTCTCCGGCTACCGCCAGGGGTTCGCCGTGGGGGCGCTGTCGTTCGTCGGCTTCCTCGGCGGCGGTGTGCTCGGCGCCAAGGTGGCACGCCCCTTCGCAGAGCTCATCGGCCGCGAGGAGGACGGTGCCCTGGTCGGCCTCATCGTCGTGGTGGGCCTGGCCCTCGTCGGGCAGATCGCGGGCACCGCGCTCGGAGCGGCCCTGCGCGGCCGGCTCACCTGGCGGCCCGGCCAGCGGCTGGACGCGGTCGCCGGCGCCGTGCTCTCCGGGGTGTCCGTGCTGCTGGTCGCCTGGCTCGTCGCGACCGCGGTCGACCGCTCGCCGTTCCAGACCCTCGCCCGCGCCGCCCGCGGATCCGAGGTACTGGGCACCGTCGACACGACGATGCCCGACGACGTCCGCCACACCTTCGCCGACCTGCGCCGACTCATGGACGACCAGGGCTTTCCCGAGGTGTTCGCCGGCCTGGACGGCGAGCGCATCGTGGCCACCGATCCACCGGACCCTGCGGTCGTCAGCGCGGCGGACGTCCAGAACGCCGCGGCGAGCATCCTCAAGGTGCGGGGGCAGGCGCCGTCGTGCGGGAAGCAGGTCGAGGGCACCGGCTTCGTCATCGCGCCCCAGCGGGTGATGACGAACGCGCACGTCGTGGCCGGTGTCACCGAGGCCGTCGTGGAGCTGGACTCCGGGGCGCTGCCGGCCGAGGTGGTGCTGTTCGACCCCGACCGGGATGTGGCCGTCCTGCACGTACCGGGGCTGCTCCGGCCCCCGCTGCGCTTCCAGTCCGCGCCGCCCGGTGACATGGGCGACTCGGCGGTCGTCGCCGGCTACCCCCAGGACGGGCCATACACCACCGAGCCCGCGCGCATCCGCAACGAGCAGGTCGCGCGGGCGCCGGACATCTACTCCCGCGGCACGGTTCGCCGCGAGATCTACGCGATCCGCGGGCGGGTACGGCCGGGCAACTCCGGCGGGCCGCTGCTGTCGAGCGCCGGGACGGTCTACGGCGTGGTCTTCGCCGCGGCCACCGACGACAACGACACCGGGTACGTGCTGACTGCCGACGAGGTCAGCGAGCCCGTGCGGCAGGGAGCGCAGGCCCTCGTGCCGGTGAGCACCCAGAGCTGCGACTGACCGGCGGGGTCACCGCCGCCCGTACTCCCCCCGTCCAGGCTCCGCTCGGGCGTCCGGCTCGGCGTTCGGTTCAGCCGCCGGCTCGGCGTCCGGTTCGACGTCCGGTGCCGGTTCGGCCGCGCCCTCGGCCGTGCGGGCCTGCTCGGGCGCGGTCTCGGCCAGCCAGGTGATCAGGTCACGGGTGACGGTGTCGGGGTCCTCCTCGTGCGGGAAGTGGCCCAGCCCGTCGTACAGCCGCCAGGAGTAGCTGGCAGCCACGTGGCGGTCCGAGCCGGCCGCCGTGGATGGCAGGAAACAGCGGTCGAGCCGTCCGTGCAGCTGCAGCGTCGGCACCCGCACGGACGTCCGTAGCAGCTCGGCGAAACGTGCCCCGTCGGGGCGGAACAGCGAGCGCACGACCCAGCGGTGGTACTCCAGGGAGCTGTGCGCGACCCCGGGGATCCGCATCGCGAGGCGGTAGCGGGCCTCGGTCTCCGGCGCCGGGTAGCCCGGTCCGCCCCAGGAGCGCAGCAGCTCGCCGACGTGCGCCGCCCCGTCGGCGACGAGGCGACGCTCAGGCCGCCACGGCAGCTGGTAGGCGGCCAGGTGGCGGCTGGCCAGGCCCTGTCCGCGGGGGTCCGCGGCGATCTGGCGCCGGATCCGCAGCGGATGGGGCATGCCGATCACCGCCAGCGCGCGCACCACCCGCGGGCGGCGGACCGCGGTCGTCCAGCCGAGCAGGCCCCCCCAGTCGTGCCCGACGATCACCGCGTCCCGCTCGCCGAGGGCCCGCACCAGGCCGGCGACGTCGTCGGCCAGGGTGAACGCGTCGTAGCCTCTGGGCGGCTTGTCGCTGGCGCCGTACCCGCGCAGGTCCGCGGCGACCACCCGGTAGCCGGCCCGCGGGAGGTCCCGGAGCTGGCTGCGCCACGTCCACCAGAACTGCGGGAAGCCATGGAGAAGGAGGACCAGCGGCCCCTCGCCGGCCTCGGCGATGTGCAGGCGGGTCCCGTTGGTCGATACGTCACGGTGGCGCCACGGCCCGTCGACGAGAACCGTGGCGGACTCGGGGGTCGCATCCTCCATCGCTCGCAAGGATGGCAGATCCCGCGGCTGTGCCGACCAGTGGTTGCGCGGGTCACACGGATCGTCGGGACCTCGGCGGCCTGAGTGACCAGAGGGGCCTCCGCGGCTCCGCGGCTCCGCGGCCTCAGTGGACGCTGGGGCCGTCGTCCAGGTGCGCCGTCGGCGCCGGCGGCGTTCCGGCGTTTCCCGGCTTCGTGCGCGCCCGCGCCGAGCCGTTGGACCCGTTCGTCGGGTTGCGCAGCCATGCGATGTCGTCGCGGACGGTCTGGATGGTCCGTTCGGGCGGTGAGAGGCGCTTGAACCTGGTCACGGCGAAGATCGTGAGCAGGCCGGCCGCGGCGAGGTAGAGCACCGCCGTCAACAGGTACGCCCAGAATCGCTCCAGGCCCGCCCAGGTGAACAGCTCACCCAGGAACACCGTGCCGGCGATGAACGCGCCCAGGCCCAGACCGGCCGCCGCGACGAGGAACCCGATGCCCAGCCCGGCCGACACCGCCTGGCGCGCGAGCTCCGCCTTGGCGAGCTCGATCTCCTGGCGGATCAGCAACGACATGTCCCGGGTCGCGAGCGCGACCAGCTCCCCCAGCGTCGGTTCCCGCCCCGCTCGCGAACTGTCGGTCGTCATCGGCACACTGGCCCTCCCTCTCGAAGTCGGTCGGCGGACCCCGCGGTCAGGTCCGGGACCGATGCCCTCCCGGGAGCGCGCACGGCCGCCGTCACGCGGCCGACCCGTCCGGATGCCCTGCCTGCAGTGTGACCGCTCGTTGCGGACCACGGGGGGCAACAACCCGAAGGAGCGATGTGATCCGGAGGACGATTCGCCCACCTCACGCTTCATGGCGCACCTCATGACACACCTGATGGCGGACGACCTGGCGCCTTCCGCCCGCACGGTGGGCCGGTGCCGGCGAACCCAGCCGGGGTAGCGTCTGCGGGGTGACAGCACGTTCGTCGGTATCAGTCGTCGGAACCGACCCATTGAGCCAGGTTGCGGCGATTCCCGGTGTCGACGAGGCCGCGACGGCGGCCCGCGCGGCCGTCGACGCGCTCCTTCGGCATCGCATCCTGCGGCGCCGCAGTGCCGAGGTGACCGCCGAGGCATCGCTGCGGGCAGCCCGCGCCTCGGCCGCGCTGGAGGGCCACGACATCGCGCTGGACGCGCTGCGGGCCCGGCTGGGCGAGACCGGCCGCGACAACGACCAGCCCGCGGTCTCGGTCAGCCAGTCGGCTGACCCATGGGAACGCTCACTCGCCGTGACGCTGGGAGCGGTACGCCTCTACGCGGAGCTGGGCACGCTCTCCTCCGCCTGGGAGCGCGCGCCGCGCCAGGCGCTGGCACGCATGCACGTCCTCGCCGGGCGCGGGCTGCTTCCCGACGACGTGCTCGGCCGGCCGCGAACGGACGCCTCATGGTCGCCGACCAGCATCACCGGGGCCGCCGTCACGGACGTCGCGGGATCTCCGCCCGTGCCGGCGATGCCGGCGGCGGAGATGTCCCAGCGCCTGGACGGGCTCACCGCGGTGCTGACCGTGCCGACCAGGGCTCCCGCGATCGTGGTCGCGGCGATCACGCACGGTGAGCTGCTCGCGATCCGTCCCTTCGGCGCGCTCGACGGGATCATCGCCCGGGCCGCCGCGCGCCTCGTCCTGGTCAGCCGCGGCCTGGACCCGAAGGCACTGGTGGCAACGGACGTCGGCCATCTCGAGCTCGACCGCGACCGCACCGGCTCGGCGGGAGCGGCCGGCACGGATGCCGTAGTGCCGGGTGTGGGTGTCGGCACGGAGCCGGACTACCGTGCCGCGCTCGCCGCGTACGTCGCGGGCGGCGCCGAGGGTGTCGGGGTCTGGGTGCGGCACTGTGCCGGAGCCCTGGAGCTGGCGGCGCGGGAGTCCCTCGCGGTGTGCGAGGCACTCTCCCGGGGCTGAGTACAGGCCCGTTCCCGGCGGGACGCCTGCCGAGGCACGGCCCGCGCGAAACGGTTCTTATAGCACGGCCCGGCCCACCCTGAAGATCCACTCAGACCGGGGGGCACGGCGCATGGTGGCCGCACACAGCCACCCGCGCCGAAGGGACGGGCCCCGCCATGACTCCCGCGAAGCCCCTGACATCAGCAGACGACAACCATCGCCAGCGCCCCCTCGTCGTCACCGACGCGCCCGACCTGCTGGACGACCTGCTCCGGCTCGCGGCCGCGGCGGGAGCGGCCGTCACGGTGGTGCCGACGGCCAGAGCCGCGAGCCGGTACTGGGCGAGCGCGCCGCTCGTCGTCGTGGGCGCCGACCGCGCCGCCGCCTGCGTCGCCGCGGGCCTGCCGGAGCGGTCCGACATCGTGCTCGTCGGCACCGACGTCGACGATCACCGCACCTGGAACCTCGCCCTCCTGATCAACGCCGAGCACGTGATCTTCCTACCCGAGGCCGAGACCTGGCTGGTCAACCTGCTCTCGCGCGCGGCTGACGCGGCGCGGCGGCGGTCGCGGACGGTGGGCGTCCTCGGCGGCCGGGGCGGGGTCGGCTCGACGACGCTGGCGGTGGCCCTCGCCCGGGCGGGGCTGCGGCGTGGCGTCCGTTCGGTGCTGCTGGAGGTCGACCCGTTCGGCGGCATCGCGGTGGGCGACGACAGGCCGCCGACGGCCGGCCCGTCAGCGGCCACGATGCCGTCGACCGCGGCACCGCCGGCGGACCCGCCCGGGGTCGGCCGGGGCCCGTTCACCACCGCCCCTCGCGGCGCACGCCCGGTGCCGCCGGGTGACCGGTCGCGGCGGCACCGTCCCGGCCCGCCCAGCGGGGCGCACGGACGTCCCGGCGGAGGCACCGCGACCGGCGGGAGCCCACGCGAGGCGCCCATCACCAACGAGGAGGACGGCTTCCTCGACGGGCTGCTCGCGGGGCCGACCATGACCGGCGGCGACCTGCCGGTGCTCTCCTGGGACCGCGGGGCGATCCCGGTGCTGCCACCCGCGGCGGTCGGCGCCCTGTTCGCCACGGCGCGCGGGAGCGCCGACCTGATCGTCGCGGACCTCCCCCGCTCGGCCGACCCGGCCTGCGACGTCGGCCTGTTCCTCTGCGAGACGGTGCTCGTCGTCGTGACGACGCAGCCGTGGGCGACCGCCGCGGCGGCCCGGGTGATCGCGCACGCCGCTCGCACCTGCTCGGACGTCAGGCTGGTCGTCCGGCTGCCGCCGTCCGGTCCCGGTGGCCGCGGCGAGCCCATGCTGCCCGGTGGGACGGACCTGTCCGGGCGTCCGGCGACGGCCGGAGCGGTCGCGGCCCGGCTGGGCCTCCCCCTGACCGGGGTGATCCGCGACGAGCCCGGGGCGAGCCCCGCCGCACTCGCCACCGAGAGCCGGCGGCGGGAGGCGGACGGTGAGGGAGACCGTCCGACCACAGGTCGCACTTCGGGCAAGCCGCGCTCAGATGCCACAGACGGGACCACGAAGCGGGGCGTCGTCGACAACGCGGCGACCGGCTCGGAACCCCGAATCGGCGCATCGATCATCGAGTTCAGTGACCTCTTCATCGCGGAACTCGGGTTGGACGGCGGAGCTCGGCGATGAATGGCCGCCAGTCGCTCCCCTCCCCGGGGAACCGCCCGCGCCTGCCCGGCGTTGCTCGCGCCAGTTCCCCTCTCCCCGGAACGGGTGGAGCCGGCGGGACCGGTGGAATCGGTGGGACCGGTGGAATCGGTGGGCTCAGCGCGACCAGCGGGATCGACCGAATCAGCCAGATCAGCCAGATCGGTCGATTCGGCGCAATGGCCGGGATGGCGGAGATCGGTGGGATCACCGGCAGCGGCCCCGGCCGAACAGGCGAACGCGAGGCCGCCCCGAAAATCCCCGGCGCATCCGCGGGCGGCGAGCAACGACTCGGGCCACTCAGCGTCCTGCTGCGGGACCCGGAGGTCACCGACGTCCTGGTCAACGGCCCCGATCAGGTCTGGATCGAGCGGGCCGGCCGCCTGCGGCACACGGCCGTGCGCTTCCCCGACGACGCCGCCGTCCGCGGGCTCGCCGTGCGGCTCGCCGGCAGTGGCGGCCGGCGCCTGGACACGGCGATGCCGTTCGTCGACGTCCGGCTGCCCGACGGGATCCGGCTGCACGCGGTTCTCTCCCCGCCCGCGCTCGGCGGGACGTGCCTCTCGCTGCGCAGGCCACGGCCCCGGCCGTTCACCCTGGACGAGCTCGCCGCGCTGGGAACGATCGGGCCGTCCGAGGTGATCGTGCTGCGCGCCGTCCTCGCCGCCAGGTTGACGACCGTGATCAGCGGCGGGACGGGCACCGGGAAGAGCACCCTGCTCGCCGCGCTGCTCGACGCCGTCCCCGCGGGCGAACGGATCGTGCTGGTCGAGGACACCGCCGAGCTCGTCCTCGCCCGGGTCAACCTGGTGCGGATGGAGGCCCGCCCGCCCAACATCGAGGGCGCGGGCGAGATCACCCAACGCGAGCTCGTCCGGCAGGCACTCCGGATGCGCCCGGACCGGCTGGTCGTCGGCGAGGTGCGGGGGCCGGAAGTGCTCGACCTCCTGATGGCGATGAATACGGGTCACGAAGGGGGGCTCGGTACGGTTCATGCCAACACAGCCGAGACGGTGCCCGCCCGGTTCGAGGCTCTCGGGGCGCTCGCCGGCCTGCCGCGCGCCGCGCTGCACAGCCATCTGGCCGCGGCCGTCCACGTCGCCGTCCACCTCGGTCGCGACGGCGACGGCGCCCGCCGCGTCACCGGCATCGGTGTCGTGCGCCGCGACACGGACGGGATCGTGCGGATCGTGCCCGCGCTTGCCGGCGGAACCGGCCCGGTCCACCGCGACCCGCACGGCGACGACCGAGCACGTGGCGATGACCGAGCACGCGGCGACCGGCGGGCCCACGACGACCACCGGTCCCGCGGCGGCCAGCGAGCGCGCGGTGACCAGCGGACATCCGGCGATCAGCGGCCACCCGGTGGCCGGGGAGTCCACGGCGGGCGTCCGTTCGCCGGCGTCGAGCGCGAGGGGCTTCCCATCCTGCGGGCGCTCCTGCGCGACCGCGGGTTCTCGCTGTGGCCCTTCGATCAGGCCACCCCGGTCCGGCGCGGCCCACGGCCGGCCCCGGTCACCGCACCGCCGCCTCCCGCGAGCGCGCCGGAGGCACGATGACCACCGGCGGCCGCGGGCGGCGGGTGGCGACCTCGAGGCTCGCCGGCGGGGCCGCACGGCTGGGCCTGATCGTCGCCGTGACGGCTCTCGCCGGCCCGCTCGCCGGGCTTGCCGTCATCGTCGGTCGGGCGGCGCAGCTCGCCATCCGGCGCGCGACTGACCAGCGGTACGAGGCGGAGCTGCGCGGCGCGGCCGAGGACGTGCTGGCCGCTCTGTCGACCGAGCTCGATGCCGGCGCGGCCCCCGACGAGGCTCTCCGAACCGCTCTGTACTCGGTCGGGGACCTGCCGACCCGGCCCGGCCGACGGCGACGCGGCGCGGGCCACGGCCACGGCCAGGCAGGCGTGACCGGGCAGGCGGCCGGTGGGCTCGACCTGGCGCGCCTGCGGGAGCTGCTGCCCGACGCGGAGGACCCCGCGCGCCTGCTGGCCCGGTGCGAGGCTCCCGCGCTGCGCCAGCTCGCGACGGCGTACCGGGTCTGCCGGCTGGCCGGCGTCCGGCTCGCCCCCGTCGCGACCATGCTCGCCGACGCCGCCCGCGCGGATGCCGCCCGGGCCGACGAGCTGGCGTCCGCGCTCGCCGGGCCACGGTCCTCGGGTCGCCTGGTGGCGGGTCTGCCCCTGCTCGGGCTCGCGCTGGGCGCGCTCGTCGGCTCGTCGCCGGTGGAGGTGCTGCTGACCGGATCGGCCGGTCGGGCGTGCCTGACCGCAGGCGTCCTGCTCGACCTCGCGGGACTGCGCTGGCTGCGCCGCATCGCGGACGGCGTGCAGGCTCGAGTGCCGCCGGTCTGCGCCGGGCCGCTGCCCGCCGGCCGGCGCTGGGGCGGTTCGACCTCGCGCGAGTACCGGCGCCGCCTACTGGCCGATCTTCCGCTCGCCCTCGACCTCGTGGCCGCGTGCCTGCGGTCGGGCGCGACCACCCAGCACGCGCTGGAGGTCGTCGGCGTGGCGACGGGCGGTGCGGCGGGCTCCCAGCTGAAAGCCGCCGGCCGGGCCATGCGCCGGGGCGTCCCCGTCGACGAGGCATGCGACCGGCTCCTGGCGGCCGGCGGCGCCCCTCGTCCCGATGCGGCCCGTGCCGGAACGGGCCGCGCCGGCGCGGCCCGCGCGGTGGGGCGGCGTGGGGGCGACCGGCGCGCAGCCGGTCGCCGTGAGGGGCTCAGGCACGACTCCTCCAGGCACGAGAGCGGCGGACCAGGCAGGGGCCCGACCCGGCACTCGCGCAGGTCGTGGCGAGCCGATCCGCACCGCACGGGGCGCGGGTCGAACCGGCGCAGGGAGACCCGCGTGGTGACGGCCACCGCCGCCGCCATCGGCCGGACGGAGTCGTCGGGGGCGAAGCTCGCCGCGACACTGACCAGGATCGGGGACCGTGCCCGACAGGAGGCCCACGCCGCGGCCATCGCCGCCGCACGCCGAGCGGGTGTCCTCGCCGTCGCCCCGCTCGGGCTGTGCTTCCTGCCCGCGTTCCTGCTGCTGGGGGTCGTACCCGTCGTCATCGGCTCGGCGCCGGATCTCGGCCCGGCGTTCGGCCCGACCACTCCACCCACGCACCAGGGCTGAGGCGCCTTGACCACGCCGGGAGGACCCGTTTGCGGCCCCTCGGTCGCGGCCGTTCGGTTACGGCGGCCCCTGTGGACGGGAACCCGCCGTCCACAGGAGCTCCTTCGTCGGCGCGGGGCGGCTGATCCGGCGACACGATCGATGGTGCACGGGCCGGTCCGGCCCGGCTCCCCTTGAACCCGGAGGCAACCATGCTGTTCCTGTACGCGCTGCTCCGCCCGCGGCGCTCCGTGCCCTCGCCGCGGCCACGGCACCGGCGCTGGTACCGCTCGCCCCGGTCGAACACGGGCATGCCGACGGACGCGGGAATGTCGACGGCCGAATACGCGGTCGGAACGCTGGCCGCCGTCGCGTTCGCGGGGGTCCTCTACGCAGTCATCTCGAGCTCGGCCACCCGCTCGTTGATCTCCTCGGTCGTGCAGCGCGCGCTGACGGTCACGTTCTGACCTCGCCGCGATGCCCGTACCGGTACGGCAGCCACACGACGACCACGACGACGAGGACCGCGACGACGACGGCGGCCAGGTGACCGCCGAGCTCGCCATGGGCCTGCCGAGTCTCGTGGCGGTCGTGTTCATGCTCATCTGGATGATCGGCGCGGTGTCGGCGCAGGCCCGGTGTGCCGACGCCGCCCGCCTCGGCGCACGGGCCGCCGCCCGCGGCGAGGCGGAGGCCGCCACCCGGGCCTGGGCGCAGCGCGTGGCACCGCCAGGCGCCGCCATCGAGATCACCCGGGCCGAGGGCGCGGTCCGCGTCCGCGTCACCGTGGCGGTGGGTGGCGACGACATCGGCCGCCTGGTGCCGGTGGTCACGGTGGCGGCGGTCGCGGTCGCCGCTGTGGAGGAGGGCCTGGTGGAACACCCGTGAATCGGCTTCCACCGCCCGCCAGGCGGCTCTCGCACCTGCTTCTCGGGGAAGCCCGCGCCGACCGCGGCTCGGCCACGATCTGGCTGCTCGGCGCCCTTTCCGTCATCGTGCTGGTCGGGTCGGCGGCGCTGGGCCTGATGGTGGCCGGGGCGGCCCGCCAGCGCGCGGCGGCCGCGGCCGACCTCGCCGCACTTGCCGCGGCGTCGGACCGATCGGCCCAGCCCGAGGCGGCCTGTCGCCGGGCCGCGACGACGGCGTCCGCCAACGCCGGAAGGCTGTCCCGCTGTCAGGTCGAATCCGACAGCATCAGGATCGGCGTGGAGGCCGACCTGCCCGGCCCGCTGCGGGTGCTCGGCCCGGCCCGGTCATGGGCGCGCGCCGGGCCCTGGGAGGGTGGGCCCGGCGCGTATCAGCCGACCGCGGTGGAAGGTGTCAGCTCCACTCGCTCACTTGATGGTCAGGGCGTGCGCACACCGACGGATCGGGCGGTGCGCACGCCCACGGGTCAGGGGGTGCGCACACCCGCGGGAGGTGTGGGCGACCCGGACGCCGGCACCGCCCCGGACGCCCCGGAGACGGGCCCCGGCGCCGTGGGAGCACCAGGGACGGTCTCGGCCGCCTGCGCCTCGCGCTTCTTGCGCCGCAGGTCGGAAACCCGGGCCACGACGCGGTCCCCCGGATGCGCCGTCGGCACGGGCCGCGCCGGAGCGGCCGGCGAGCCGGTCGTGGCGGCGCGCTCGGCGCGGGCGGACCGACGTCCCGCCGACCGTCCCGACCCCGGCGCGGATTCCGGCGCGGCCACCGGCGTGGGGGCGGTTGCGTTCGCTCGCCCGCCCCCGGCCTGGCCGACCGGAACGGTCACGGCGGCACCCTGTTCGATCGGTGCGCCAGCGGCCCGCCCCTCGCCGGGCTGGCCCTCCCCGGTCCCACGGCGCCCCATCCGAAGCGGACCGGTGTCGGCTGCCGCGGCTGCCGCGGCAGCCGCCTGGCGACTGGACTGGGAACGCACGACCGGGTCAGGCGCGGTCGTCGGCACGGAGCCGGTCTGTGCGGGCATAGCCGGTGTCGGTACCGCGGATCGGCGCGAGGGCGCGGTACCAGCGGCCCCACCCGGCCTGACGGCGCCGGGGCCACCGGCGGGGACCGGGGCCGGGCCGGAACGAGGCGCCACCCCCACCGGAGTGGGCCCAGCGGTCGCGGCGGACCCAGTGGTCGCGGCAGACCCAGCTGTCGGGGCGGAGGCGGTAGTCGGTGCGGTCGGGGCCGAGTGCCGAGGTGCCGGGGTGGGCACGGCCCGCGTCATGGCGGCCAGGTCACGGGCACGCTGGCGCTCCAGCCGACGCCGGTGCCTGTCCCGGGCGAAGCCCTGCAGCGTGATCTGCGTACCGGCCACCACCAACACGCCGGTCGCGAGCCCGAGAACGAATAGCCCCCAGACGTCGAAGGAGAGCGACTGACCCATGATCATTACTTCTGTCTGACCGGAGTTCTCCAGGACGATGTCCGCGGTGAGAACACCCGCCAGAAGCAACAGGACCACACCGACGGTGACCACCGGAACCTCCAGATTTCCTGCTACGTATCGATTGCGCCGCCTTGAAAATCCGACAGAGGGCGGTCTACCCCCGATACGGTCGTCTGCACCCCCGGCCCGCGATCGTGTTCATTCCCGCCGGGGGCTCGGCGGGTCCGCAGGGTCGCCGTCCACCGCTGCCAGCACGGCGTCGAGCAGCCGGACCGCGGCTGCCTTCTCGAGCGGCTCGTTGCCGTTGCCGCACTTCGGCGACTGGACGCAGGACGGGCAGCCGGCCGGGCATTCGCACGCGGCGACGGCGTCCCGGGTCGCCCGTAGCCAGTTCGCCACCCGCAGGAAACCGCGTTCGGCGAACCCCGCCCCACCGGCATGGCCGTCGTAGACGAAGACGCTGGTGCGGCCGGTGTCCGGGTGCAGATCGGTGGAGACCCCGCCGATGTCCCACCGGTCGCATGTGGCGAACAGGGGCAGCAGGCCGATCGCCGCGTGCTCGGCGGCGTGCACCGCCCCCGGCACGTCGGCGGGTTCGATTTGGGCCGCGGCGAGGAGCTCGTCGGTCACCGTGTACCAGACAGCCCGCGTACGCAGCTGGCGCGGCGGCAGGTCGAGCGGCTCCTGCCCGAGGACCTCCCCGGTTGTCAGCCGGCGCCGTTGGAAGGCGATCACCTGATTGGTGACCTCGACCGTCCCGAGATGGATCTCGACGTCGGCGAACCGCGCGGAGCGGGTGGACTCGACGACCCGGATGTCGGTGTGCTCCCGCGCGACCGTGGTCCAGTCCGGCGTCGCCGCGTCGACGAAGGCCACCGCGTCGTCCAGGTCGAGCTCGTTGACGATGAAGCTGGCGCCCTGATGCAGGTACACCGCCCCCGCGTGCACCGTCGAGTGCGAGGTCGCCGCGTCGACGGTGCCGAGCAGCCGGCCCGTCGCCGTCTCGACGATCCGCACCGGTGGGCCGCCGACACCACGGATGTCGACGTCCGGGCGGTGCCGCTGGGTCCAGAACCAGCCGGTGGGTCGTCGACGCAGCCGCCCGCGCCGGACGAGGTCGTCGACCGCCGCGCGGGCACCGGGCCCGAACAGCTCCAGGTCGTCCTCGGTCAGCGGCAGTTCGCTGGCGGCGCATTCCAGGTGGGGCATGAGCACGTACGGGTTGTCGGGGTCGAACACGCTGGCCTCGATCGGCCGGCCGAAGACGGCCTCCGGATGGTGGACGAGGTAGGTGTCCAGCGGATCGTCCCGCGCGACCAGGACCGCGAGCGCCGCCTGCCCCGTCCGGCCCGCGCGGCCGGCCTGCTGCCACAGCGATGCCAGGGTCCCGGGAAAGCCAGCGATCACCGTGGCGTCGAGTCCGCTGATGTCGACGCCGAGCTCGAGCGCGGACGTGGCGGCCACGCCGAGGAGCTCACCCGTCCGGAGGCGTCCCTCCAGCGAACGGCGTTCCTCGGGCAGGTATCCCGCCCGGTAGGCGGCGACCCGCTCGACCAGTTCGGGGGCGGCCTCGCCCAGGCCGCGGCGGGCGGCGGCGGCCACCACCTCAGCGGCCCGGCGGGAACGGACGAACACCAGCGTCCGCACGCCCTCGGCGACAAGATCGGCGAGCAGATCAGCGGACTCGGCGGTCGCGGCCCGCCGGACGGGGGCGTCGTTCTCTCCGTGTGGCACGGGAGCGCCCGCACCGTCCACGTCCGGGCCAGCCACGTCTGTGCCGTCCGCGGGGGTGCTCGGCCGTCCCGCGCGGACGCCGAGCAGCGGCGGCTCGTACAGCGCAAAGTCCATGGGCCCTCGGGGAGACGCGTCGGCGTCGACCACGTCGACGTCCACGCCGGTCAGCCGGGAGGCGGACAGGCCCGGATCAGCCACCGTCGCCGAGGCGAGCACGAACACCGGCCGGGTGCCGTACCGGGCGCAGACCCGCCGCAGGCGCCGCAGGATCTGGGCGACGTGCGCGCCGAACACGCCCCGGTAGCCGTGGCACTCGTCGACGATGACGAACCGGAGACCGCGCAGGAACGGGGCCCAGCGGCGGTGTGCCGGCAGGATCCCGCGATGCAGCATGTCCGGGTTGGTGAGGACGAACGTGGCATGCGCGCGCACCCACTCCCGCTCGGGGCCCGGGGTGTCACCGTCATAGGTGGACGCCCGGACACCGGTCAGCATCAGTGAGCGCACCGAACGAAGCTGGTCGTTGGCCAGCGCCTTGGTGGGCGCCAGGTAGATGGCGCGCGAGCTCGGCTCCGCCAGCAGCCGGGTCAGCACGGGCAGCAGGTAGCCCACAGACTTCCCCGAAGCGGTACCGGTGGCCAGCACGACGCCGCGCCCCTCGTGCGCCGCCCGGGCCGCCTCGACCTGGTGGGTCCACGGCTGCTCGATCCCCGCCGCGCGCAGCCGGCTCACGAGCAGCGGGTCGGCCCACTCCGGCCACGCGGCCGGCTGGCCCCGCCGGGCGGGAACGCTCTCGACGTGGGTGATGTTGGCCGCCCGTCGGCTGTCCCGGGCGAGTCGGTTCAGGACGGTTCCGACTCGCGCGGGATCGTGCTCGGTGACGGCCGGCGAACCCACGCCCGTCACGATAGGCGGTCGCCCGAGGACGATGTCCGCCCACCATCCAAACCACTTGCTCCCATTACCTGGCCGATCCCTGCCAGGTCACGGTAGGCAACCTGATGACACCCCACACCGGGTCCAACACTAGATCGGCGATAGCATCATCCGAGGTGCGTCGCCTCGGATGAGCGAGGAGCAACACCGGGTCGATTCATCCGTCGGCGGCGCCGAATGCCGGCTCGCCATCTGTGTTGCGGGCCATCGGATTGATCCTCCTCATGGGAGGGTAGTGCCGCCGTGATGTCGGTCGCCCGAGGCGCGGGCGCCGGGAAGAACCACTAGGAGGATCCGTGGATCTGTCCCTCACGACTCGCCAGGAGGGGACCCACACGGTCGTCGTGGTGGGCGGCGAGATCGACGTTTACACCGCCCCCAAGCTTCGCGAGCAGCTCATCGACCTGGTCTCGGCCGGGTCGTACCACCTGGTGGTCGACATGGAGGGGGTGGAGTTCCTCGACTCCACCGGTCTCGGCGTCCTGGTCGGCGGACTCAAGCGGGTTCGTGCCCACGAGGGCTCGCTGCACCTGGTCTGCACCCAGGAACGTATCCTCAAGATCTTCAGGATCACGGGACTCACCAAGGTCTTCCCCATCCACTCCTCCGTCGAGGAAGCCCTGGCCGCCAGGGACTGATCAGGTCCCGTTCGCGAAAGGCAGGTCCTCGGACGCATGCCCACCGTCGAGTTGCACTTCGCCGCCTTGCCCGGCCATGTCCGTACCGCCCGGATGATCGCGACCGCGGTCAGCAGGCGCGCGGGCGTGCCAGCCGGCGCCGTCGACGAGATCAAGTTGGCGGTTGGTGAGGCGTGCGCCCGAGCCGTCCGGGTCAACCGCCGGAGCAATCCCGAGGCGCTGGTGCACGTGGCGCTGACCGACGCGCCGGAGACGTTCACCGTCGTCGTGTCGGACAGTGGCGCCCCGGGAGACGAGGTCGCCCCCGGGCCGGACGGCGGCCTCATCAGCGCGCCTGCCCTGCTGGACCTCGGTGGCGCGGACCTCGGTGGCGCGGCGGCCCTCGGCTCCGCCGCGCTCACCGCGCCGGGCCTCGATGGCGACCCTGACGCCGACCAGCCCTTCCCGCCCGGCCTGGGCCTGGCCCTCATCGAGGGCCTGGTCGACGAGGTCGCCGTCCGGCGCGGCACGGACGGCACGGGCACCGTCGTCGAGATGACCTGGCACACCGGTGAGCCGCCGGCCGATTCCGATCTCGACTCCGCCGCCTACGCGGCACTGGCCGCGGAGATCGCCGGTTCCGCCCGCCGCGAGGCCTGACGAGCCGACAGCGAGACCTGGCGAGCCGCAGTGAGACCCTGCGGGCCCTGACGCGGCCGAGAAAGGCCCGACGCCTGCTTGACGCCTGGCAGCGACTCGGGTGAGTTCCCGACAGCGATCGGGGCCCACCCGAGGTTCGAGCGCGTCCAGCCACACTTCGAGCAGGCCGTCGGCAGCCGAACGGCACGCCGGCCTGCGGGCGTCAGCCCGGGCGACACCTCACGGGCCGCGCTACAACAAAAACGGGCGACTCGGCCAGCCACAACCGAAAAACGAGCGCACGTCACAGACGTGCGGATAGACTCCGCCGCATCTCACCGACGGTCGATCGGGGCCGTCGGTGTTTCCCTTGGTGTTCCCCGTGGGGCCTGGCCCCGGGCCACAGGCCAGGGCCACACGAAGGCGTTCACCGCGCGGGCTGGTCGGCGGCGCCGGGTACGGACCGGCACCGCTACCTCACCGGAGTAACGTCCGGCGCCCGCTCGGCGCCCGCTGGAAGGTGGCTCCCGCCCGCTGACCGGTGTCGGTCGCCACCCAGGACGTCGTCGGATGCGACGTGTACGGCTGTGATCGACGAACGGTGCACGGCGGGCGTTCTGTGCCCGACCCACATCTGCCGCGGCCACAGAGGGCGCACACAGCAGACCGGGAGGAGCCATGTCCCCGATCCACACCCTACAGGCCGAGGACCCCCCTATCGACCTTAGCGGTGGAGCTGTCGGATTGGTCGCCGGTGTGGCGATCGTCGCAGCACTCGCCCTCCTCGTCGCCGCCTACCTGGTGCGCGAGGTACTGGCGGCGAACGCGGGCACTCCGAAAATGATCGAGGTGGGCAGAGCGGTTCAGGAGGGAGCCGCAGCCTACCTCCGCCGGCAGTTCCGGACCCTCGCCGGGTTCGTCATCGTGATCCCGTTCGTCCTGTTGCTCCTACCGGCGGATGACACGGGCGCTCGCGTGGGCCGTTCCGTGTTCTTCGTCGTGGGCGCCGTCTTCTCCGCGCTGGTCGGCTTCGTCGGCATGTCGCTCGCGACCCGGGCCAACACCCGCACCGCGGCGGCGGCGATCGAGAGCGGTGAACGTGCCGCGATGCGGATCGCGTTCCGTACCGGCGGCGTCGTCGGGATGTTCACCGTCGGACTCGGCCTCCTCGGGGCGGCGGTGGTGGTCCTGGCCTTTCGGGACACCGCCCCGCAGGTGCTCGAGGGGTTCGGGTTCGGCGCCGCCCTTCTCGCGATGTTCATGCGAGTCGGCGGCGGGATCTTCACCAAGGCGGCAGACGTCGGAGCGGACCTGGTCGGCAAGGTCGAGCAGGGCATTCCCGAGGACGACCCGCGCAATGCGGCGACGATCGCCGACAACGTCGGCGACAACGTCGGCGACTGCGCCGGGATGGCCGCCGACCTGTTCGAGTCATACGCGGTGACCCTGGTCGCGGCGCTGATTCTCGGGGTCAAGGCGTTCGGCGAGAACGGGCTGGTATATCCGCTGCTGATCCCGGCGGTCGGCGTGCTCACGGCGATCATCGGGATCTTCGCCGTCTCCCCCAGAGACGGCGACCGCACCGGCATGACCGCGATCAACCGGGGCTTCTTCATCTCCGCCGTGGTCTCCGCGATCGGCGTGGTGATCGTCTCCATGGTCTACCTGCCGGGCAGTTTCGCCGAGTTCCCGGGGCTGGAAGGCAGCACCCAGAGCGGCGATCCGCGGGTGATCGCGATCAGCGCGGTGCTCATCGGCATCGTGCTCGCCGCCGCCATCCAGCTGCTGACCGGCTACTTCACCGAGACGAACCGCCGCCCGGTCCTTGGCGTCGCCGAGGCGTCGACGACCGGGCCGGCGACGAACATCCTGGCCGGAATCGGGGTGGGTCTCGAGTCGGCTGTGTACTCCGCGTTGCTCATAGGCGCGGCTGTGTTCGGCGCGTATCTCCTCGGCTCGGGCAGCGTCACGATCGCCCTGTTCGCGGTGGCGCTTGCCGGAACCGGCCTGCTCACCACGGTCGGTGTCATCGTCTCGATGGACACGTTCGGCCCGGTCAGCGACAACGCCCAGGGCATCGCCGAGATGTCGGCCGGGCCGGAGGGCATCGACGAACGCGCCGGGGCGATCCTGACCTCGCTGGACGCGGTGGGCAACACCACCAAGGCGATCACCAAGGGCATCGCGATCGCCACGGCGGTGCTCGCCGCGACCGCGTTGTTCGGCTCGTTCACCGACACGGTCACGACCGCGCTCGCCGACGCGGGGGCGTCCACGGAGGCCGCCCGGGGCACCGTTGGTGGGCTGAACATCGCCTATCCGGACGCCCTGGTCGGCCTCATCATCGGCGCCGCCGTAGTCTTCCTGTTCTCCGGTTTGGCGATCAACGCGGTCGGCCGCGCCGCCGGCCGGGTCGTGATGGAGGTGCGCAACCAGTTCCGGACCAAGCCGGGAATCATGGAGGGCACAGAGAAGCCCGACTACGGCGCCGTTGTGGACATCTGTACCAGGGACTCGCTGCGCGAGCTGGTGACACCGGGAACACTCGCCGTGATGGCCCCGATCGCGGTCGGGTTCGGCCTCGGCTACCCGCCGTTGGGCGCGTTCCTCGGCGGGGCGATCGCCGCCGGGGTGCTGATGGCGGTCTTCCTCGCGAACTCGGGCGGCGCCTGGGACAACGCGAAGAAACTCGTGGAGGACGGCAACTACGGCGGCAAGGGCTCTGAGGTGCACGCCGCGACGGTGATCGGGGACACCGTCGGCGACCCGTTCAAGGACACCGCCGGACCGTCGATCAACCCACTACTCAAGGTGATGAACCTCGTCAGCCTGCTGATCGCTCCGCTGGTCGTGAAGTTCTCGGTGGGCGAGGACGAGAACACGGCCGCCCGCATCGGCATCGCCCTCGCCGCCGTCGTGGTGATCGTCGCGGTCGTCGCGACGTCCAGGCGGCGGGGCTCGTCGGTGGGGGACGGGCCGCCGACGCCCTCGGCACCGCCGACGCGCACCCCGCCGTCGGGCTCGGAGGTGAAGGTCTGACGACGAGATCCGGCGCTGTCGGCGCGTAACCGGCACACCGACCGCGTGATCTGACGGTGTCCCGCAGCGAATGCTGCCCGACGATCTTCGTCCGACCCCGTCCGGATCGCCACCGGTGCTGTGTCGAGGCCTGGTGGACGCCCGCCCGTGCGGTCGTGCGCAGCCGGTCGGCCCTTCGCTCGCCGAAGCGATGCGGGGCCGCATCCCGCCTGGTAGGCGGGATGCGGCCCCGTTCGTGGTCGCCGGGTCCGGCAGTCCGGCGAGCGTCTCCGGGGCAAAGTGGTGATCGGGCGGGGTCATCCGGCACGCGATCGTCTGCCGCTGGACCGCCCGGCGTGGACGACGGCACGATGGTGCGGATGCCTGCCGGCGCAACCGCCGAGGGAGTGCCCGCGCGGCCCCCGACGGCGGACGGGGGGAGCCCTCCAGCCACACACCGGCGTACGGTGCTCCCTGCGGCCGATTCCGGCAGCGGGAGATGTCCGGTCGTGCCGGGCCCGTGTCCACGCCCATGGAGCGGGGATCGCCGGCGCGCCGACAACAGCCCCGGGCGGGCATTGGAGCAACTGACAGAGGTAGATCACACGAGGATCACCCGGGCGGCACTGACGTCCCGAGCGGTCCACCGGAGCAGCACGCCGTAACGAGGAGAGAAGTGCCACCGCGCACGAATTCGACGAGCCGGACGACCGCGGGGTCGCCCACGCCGGTCGCCGAGCCCGCCAAGCCCGCGGCAGCGAGCGCCACGGCGGCCAGCGCCACGGCAGCGAGCGCCACGGCGGCCGAGGCCGAAGCGGCCGAGACGGCCGAGACGGCCGAGGCCGGCGCCACCGCAGGGCGCGCTTCGGGCGCCCGCGCCACGGGCGGGCGCCGCCCGGCGCGGGCCACCGCGAACGGGAACGGGACCCGTCTGGTGATCGTGGAGTCGCCGGCCAAGGCGAAGACGATCGCGGGCTACCTGGGCCCGGGGTGGCAGGTGGAGTCGAGCATCGGCCACATCCGCGACCTGCCGCGCAGCGCCGCCGACGTGCCGACCGCGCACAAGGGCAAGCCGTGGGCCCGGCTCGGGGTCGACGTCGACAACGGCTTCGAGCCCCTCTACGTCGTCAGCCCGGATAAGAAGGTCCAGGTCAGCAAGCTCAAGTCGCTCGTCAAGGACGCCAGCGAGCTCTACCTGGCGACAGACGAGGACCGCGAGGGCGAGGCGATCGCCTGGCACCTCCTGCAGACCCTGAAGCCGACCGTCCCGGTCAAGCGGATGGTCTTCCACGAGATCACCCCGCAGGCGATCCAGCGTGCGGTCGACAGCCCGCGGGAGATCAACGAGAACCTGGTCAACGCGCAGGAGACCCGGCGGATCCTGGACCGGCTCTACGGCTACGAGGTCTCCCCCGTGCTGTGGAAGAAGGTCATGCCCAAGCTCTCGGCGGGGCGGGTCCAGAGCGTGGCGACCCGCGTCCTCGTCGAGCGGGAGCGGGCGCGGATGCGGTTCCGCACCGCGGAGTACTGGAACATCGAGGGTGTCTTCCAGCAGACCGTCGCGCACGACGGCGCCGCCCTCGACACGACCCCGCTCCCGGCGACCCTCGTCGCGCTGGACGGGCGGCGCCTGGCCAGCGGCCGCGACTTCGCCCCGACCGGCGAGCTGACGTCCGACGGAGTCGCGCTGCTCGACGAGGCCGGCGCCCGCGCGCTGGCCGGCCGGCTCACCGGCGCCGCGTTCGCGGTGCGGTCGGTCGAGACCAAGCCGTACCGGCGCTCGCCCTACCCGCCGTTCATGACCTCCACGCTCCAGCAGGAGGCCGGCCGCAAACTGCGGTTCTCCAGCCAGCGCACGATGCAGGTCGCGCAGCGCCTCTACGAGAACGGCTACATCACCTACATGCGGACGGACTCGACGAACCTGTCCGAGACCGCCCTGGTCGCCGCCCGGGACCAGGCCCGCACCCTCTACGGCGCCGAGTACGTCCCGGACCGGCCCCGCACCTACGCCAAGAAGGTCAAGAACGCCCAGGAGGCCCACGAGGCGATCCGGCCCGCCGGGGATCACTTCCGGACCCCGGGTGAGGTGCGCTCGGAGCTCGACGGTGACTCGTTCCGCCTGTACGAGCTGATCTGGCAGCGCACGGTGGCCAGCCAGATGGCCGACGCGCGCGGCACCAGCGCCACCATCCGCCTGGGCGCGACCTCCAGCTCCGGGGAGGACGCGGAGTTCTCCGCCTCCGGCAAGGTGATCACCTTCCCCGGGTTCCTGCGCGCGTACGTCGAGGGCGCCGACGACCCGGACGCCGAGCTCGAGGACCGCGAGCGGCGGCTGCCCGACGTCCGGCGGGGGGACCCGCTGGCCACCCGCACGCTCACCCCGCGTGGCCACACGACCAGCCCGCCGCCGCGGTTCACCGAGGCCAGCCTGGTCAAGACGCTGGAGGAGCTGGGGATCGGCCGGCCGTCCACCTATGCGTCGATCATCGGCACGATCCAGGACCGCGGCTACGTGTGGAAGAAGGGGTCCGCGCTGGTCCCGAGCTTCGTCGCGTTCGCGGTGGTCGGGCTGTTGGAGGACCACTTCACCCGGCTCGTGGACTACCAGTTCACGGCCTCGATGGAGGACGACCTCGACGCGATCGCCGCTGGTACGGCCGCGTCCACGGACTGGCTCACCGGGTTCTACTTCGGTCTGCCCGACACGACCGACACCGGCGGTTCCGGCGCGGTCGAGGGCCTCAAGCACCTGGTCGGCGAGCGGCTCGGGGAGATCGACGCCCGCGAGGTCAACTCCATCCCGCTGGGCAAGGCGGACGACGGCGAGCCTGTCGTCGTGCGGGTCGGTCGTTACGGGCCCTATGTCCAGCACGCTGACGGGCGTGCCAGCGTCCCGGACGAGGTCGCTCCCGACGAGCTGACCGTGGAGCGCGCGCTCGAGCTGCTGGCCGCGCCCAGCGGCGACCGTCTGCTCGGCACGGACCCGAAGACGGGTGCGTCGATCACCGCGAAGGCCGGCCGCTACGGCCCGTACGTGACGACGGACAGCGAGCCGCCGCAGACCGCGAGCCTGCTGCGCACCATGTCGTTGGAGACCGTGACCCTCGAGGACGCGCTGCGGCTGCTGACGCTCCCCCGCGTCCTCGGCACCGACGCGGAAGGCGCGGAGGTCACCGCCCAGAACGGGCGGTACGGCCCCTATGTGAAGAGGGGCGCCGACAGCCGTTCGCTGGAGTCCGAGGACCAGTTGTTCACGGTGACGCTGGACGAGGCGCTCGCGCTGCTCGCGCAGCCGAAGGCCCGCGGTCGGCGCCAGGCTGCGCAGACGCCGCCGCTGCGTGAGCTCGGGCCCGACCCCGCCACCGAGCGCCCGATGGTCCTGCGCGAGGGCCGGTTCGGCCCGTACGTGACCGACGGCGAGACCAACGCCAGCCTGCGCAAGGGCGACGCGGTCGAGACCATCACGGTCGAGCGTGCCGCCGAGCTCCTCGCGGACCGCCGAGCCCGCGGCACGACCACGCCGCGCCGGACCACGAAGACCACGGCCAAGGCGCCCGCGAAGGCCACAGCCAAGCCCCGGACGGCCGCGAAGACCACCACGAAGGCCAAGCCCGCGGGCAAGACGTCGGGCGGCACGGCGAAGTCCGGCTCCCGCGCGTCGAAGTCCGCCGCCAGCGGCGCCGGGGAGACCGGCACCGCCGCGGGCGACGCATCCGGCACCGACAGCGCCACCGGAGCAACGTCCGGTGGCTCTCAGCGGTCGAGCTGATGGATCTGCCCGTCGGCGAGAGCCACGGCAAGCTGGACCAGACACCGCTGCGGGCCGCGCGGGCGGCTCCGCGGGAGCCCGCGGCGACTCCCGTGGTCAACACCGACCCGCCGAGCGCCAACTCGACGAGCACCGATTCGCCGACCACTGACCCACCAGGCACTCACCTGCCAAACACCGAGCCGCCAGGCACTGGGCCGCCGGCTGGTCGGCGGGCCCCGCGTCCGCCACGGATGCGGGTCCGGCGGCCACTGAGCCGTCATCCGGTCACGACGGTGCCCTCGCCACCGCGTGCGCGCACCACCAGCGGCTCGGACGGCGACCTGCGGGCGGTTCTGCGAATTCCCGAGTTCCGCCGGATGTGGATCCAGCTCAGCCTTTCCAGCCTGGGCGACTGGATGGGCCTGCTGGCGACCACCGCCCTGGTCACCCAGCTGACCGAGAGCTTCTCCGGACAGGCGTTCGCGATCAGCTCCCTGCTGATCGTCCGTCTGCTGCCCGCGCTCGTGCTGGGCCCGCTCGCCGGAGCGATCGCCGACCGCCTCGACCGCCGGATGACCATGGTCATCACCGACGTGATGCGGTTCGGGCTGTTCCTGTCCATCCCGATCGTGGGAACCCTCGGATGGCTACTGATCGCGTCCTTTCTCGTCGAGTGCGTGAGCCTGGTGTGGGCACCGGCCAAGGAGGCCTCGATCCCGCATCTGGTCCCGCGTAACCGGCTCGCGGCGGCCAACACCCTCAGCCTGATAACGACCTACGGCACGGCGCCGCTGGCCGCGGCGATCTTCACGCTGCTCGCCACCGTGTCCCGGGCCCTGGGCCCGTCCATTCACTTCTTCCGCGACTCCTCCCTGGACATCGCGCTGTACTTCAACGCGGCCACGTTCCTCGGGTCGGCGATCGTCATCTGGGGCCTGCGGTCGATCGGCCGCGCGGAACGGCCCGAGCACAGCACGGAGCCGGGCTTCTTCGCCTCGATCACCGAGGGCTGGAAGTTCGTCGGCCAGGACCGCCTCGTCCGCGGGCTGGTCGTCGGAATCCTCGGCGGCTTCGCCGGCGCCGGCTGTGTGGTGGCGCTCGGCAAGCTCTACGTCGAGATCCTCGGCGGTGGCGACTCGGCCTACGGCGTGCTGTTCGGCGCGGTGTTCATCGGCCTCGCCGCCGGAATGGGCGCCGGCCCGAAGCTGCTCGGGGATTACAGCCGTACCCGCCTTTTCGGCGTCTGCGTCACCGCCGCGGGAATCACGCTGGTGATCGTCGCGATCATCCCGAACCTGGTGATCGCCTGCATTCTGGTCGTGTTCGTCGGCGCCCTCGCCGGCGTCGCCTGGGTGACCGGGTACACCCTGCTGCAGGCCGAGGTCGCCGATGAGCTGCGCGGGCGCACCTTCGCGCTGGTCCAGTCGCTGGTACGGGTCGACCTGCTGGTCGTACTCGCGGCCGCGCCGGCCCTCGTCGGTCTGATCGGTTCGCACCAGGTCCACCTCTGGGGTGACATCAACGTCCGGGCCGACGGTGTCACCGTCGTCCTGCTCGCCGGCGGGCTGCTCGCCGTCGCGGTCGGCCTGTTCTCCTACCGCCAGATGGACGACCACACCGGGGAAGCCGTCCTGCCCGAGCTGTGGAACGCGCTGCGCGGGCGGCGGCCGGGCGCTGCCCGCCGCCGTCATGGCGGGTTGTTCATCACCGTCGAGGGTGCCGCGGGCGCCGGCAAGACGACCCAGCTGGAGCTGTTGCGAAGCTGGCTGTCCTCGAGCGGGCGCGAGGTCGTTCCGGCGTACGAGACCGACGGGACGTCCCTCGGCGCGGGCCTGCGGGACCTGCTGGACGACCCCGCGAACCGGCTGCACGCCCGGACCGAGCTGCTGCTGGACGCGGCCGACCGCGCCGAGCACGTGGCCCGGGTCATCGAACCGGCGCTGGCACGGGGCGCGATCGTGCTCACCGACCGTTACGTGGACTCCGCGATCGCGTGCCAGGCGCTCGGCCAGCGGATCGACAGCGACGAGCTGACGGTGCTGACCCAGTGGGCCAGCCACTCGTTGCTGCCCGACGTGACGATCCTGCTGGACCTGCCTGCGGAGCAGGCGCTGGCCCGAGGCGGGGGTGATCCTCACCTCGGGCGGGAGAGCGAGGACGACGGCGGCGGACACGATGGCGGTACCGGACACGATGGCGGTGCCGGGCACGGCGGCGGTGCCGTGCCCGGCGCGGGGCCGGATCGCTCCGGCACCGACCCGGTCGCGGCCGTGGCCTACCACCGACGGGTTCGCGAGCACTTCCGCAGGCTCGCGGACGAGGATCCGGACCGGCACGTCATCCTGGACGCGACGCTCTCCCCGCAGGAGCTGCACCGGCAGATCCGTGCGGTGATCGCCGGACGCCTGCGCCCGGCGATCACCGGTGACGACCCGCGATGACGATCAGGTCGCGGTGATGCACGACAATGACGGTGTGACGGTCTGGGACACCCTGGTCGGACAGGACGCGGTCGTCGCCACCCTGACCGCCGCGGCCACGGCGGCGGCGCTGGTCACCGAAGGTGGGTCGCTGGTCGCCGCCCGGGCGGGCATGACCCACTCCTGGCTGTTCACCGGCCCGGCCGGCTCGGGCCTCGCCGACGCGGCCCGGGCCTTCGCCGCCGGCCTGCTCTGCGAGAACATCCCGCCAGGCTGCGGGCAGTGCCCTGGCTGCCACACCGTCCTCTCCGACACCGCGGCCGACCTTCGCACGGTCCGCCCGGAGGGTCTCTCGATCGGAGTGCGGGACGTCCGTGCCCTGATCAGGGACGCCGCCAGCGCCCCCAGCGCGGGCCGATGGCGCATCCTGCTGATTGAGGACGCGGACCGCTTCACCGACTCGGCGGCGAACGCGCTACTCAAGGCGCTGGAGGAGCCGGCCGAGCGAGCCGTGTTCCTGCTGTGCGCCCCATCCGTCGACGACGTGCTGCCCACCATCCGCTCCCGGTGCCGGTCGGTCGCCCTGCGGCTGCCGAACCCGAAGAACGTGGCCGACGTCCTCATCCGGGAGGGCACAGCCGAGGATCTCGCCGCCGTGCTGGCGCAGGCGTCCCAGGGGCATGTCGGGCAGGCTCGCAGGCTGGCCACCGACCCGCAGGCCCGCGCACGGCGGGAGTCGGTGCTGCGCCTGCCCTCCCGGCTGCGGCGGGTCGGCGACTGCCTGGCCGCGGCCGCCGACCTGGTGGACGCCGCGAACGCCGACGCGCAGGCCGCGAACGCCGAGCGCGACGAGGTCGAGACCGAGGCGCTGAAGACGGCACTGGGCGTCGGCGCGACGTCCTCCGGTACCAGGTCGACGTCCGCGCGGGGTGCCAAGGCGGGGGCCAAGCCGAGGTCTCTCCAGGTCCGCGGCGCTGCCGGGGCACTCAAGGAGCTGGAGCGGACCCAGAAGAGCCGCGGGCGGCGCACTGTTCTCGACTCCCTCGACCGGGCCCTGGTGGATCTTGCCGGGCTGTACCGGGACGTACTGGTCCAGCAGCTGCGGGGGCAGGTCACCCCGGTGCACCCCGACCAGGCCGACGCCGTCGCCCAGCTGGCCGCCGCGGCCACCCCGGAGCAGACGTTGCGCCGGTGGGAGGCCGTCCTGGCGACACGGCAGGCGCTGGCGGACAACCCGGGTCTTGTGCCGCAGCTGGCTGCCGAGTCTCTTGCCCTCACGCTGCGCGACGCATAAGAACCTGTTCGGCGGCAGGCGCCACCGGAGGAGAGGACGGGCATGCGGGTTGCGGCGGTCGGCGACCTCCATGTCGTTCCCGGATCCGCGTTCCGGCTCCGGCCGCTCTACCAGCGGGCGGCGCTCGTCGCCGACGTCCTGCTGCTGGCCGGTGATCTGACCAACGACGGCGAGCTGGACTCCGCGGCGGAGCTGTGCACGGTTGTCCGCGGGCTCGACCTGCCGGTCGTGGCGGTGCTGGGAAACCACGACCACGACGCCGGCGAGGGCCCGCGGGTCGCCGCGATGCTCGGTGACGCCGGCGCGATCGTGCTCGACGGCACCGCGGCGACGATCGGGACGGCGGCCGGCCCGGTCGGGGTCGCGGGCGTGACGGGGTTCGCCGACAACCACCTGGCCGACGGCGGGCCCGGCGGCCGGACGCCCGAGGACGCCGCGGCCGACGCCTTTCACCTGCGCGACGCGCTCGCCTCGCTCGACACCGACGTCCGCATCGCCCTCACCCACTACGCGCCCGTGCGGGAGACGCTGACGGGCGAGGCGCCGGGGCTGCACCGGTTCCTCGGCAGCTCCCTGCTCGGCGCCGCCATCGACGGTTCACGCGCGGCGGGAGCCGGGCGCGGCACCGGTCCCGGGCGCGGGGCGACCGCAGCGCGCAGGTCCGGCATGGCGGGCACGCTCGACCCGCCGGGGCCGGCGTCGGTCCTTCCCTCGGACGGCCCCGCTCCGGCGCCAGCCGACGGCTCCTGGCATGGCAGCGTGATCCCGGGCTCCGGCGCGGGCGCCGCCGACGCGCCCGCCACCGCGCTCGCCGTCCACGGCCACGCCCACCACGGCCAGGAGACGGGACGCACCCCGGGCGGTACGCCGGTGCGCAACGTCGCCCGCCCGGTCATCGTGGCCCCGTTCGCCGTCTACCAGGTCCCGGGCGGCGCCCGCATCGGATGACACCGGCCGGCCCCGGGGCGCGCCGACCGACCCGTCTCCATCCGGAATGGAGCCGTCGCACCCCGCATCGGGCGAGATGGGCGAACCGGGAGCCTCGCCGCCGCTCCCGTCGTAGTCTTCCGTGGACCGGGCATCCGAGGGCGGAAGGTGGCGGGACGTCGCATGCCGATGATGTGCGCGGTGTCCTTCTCCCGCCGGGGCCGGCTCTACTACGCCGATCCGGGCCCGTACAGCCCGCGGGTCGGTGACCGGGTCCTGGTGCCCACCGACGAGGGGCCCGAGGTCGCCACCTGCGTGTGGGCGCCGCAGTGGGTCAGCGAGGATGTCGGCGGCCTGCCGGTGCTGGCCGGCCTCGCGGACGAGGACGACCTGCGCCGTGACGACGCCGCCCGACGGCGCCGCGCCCAGGCGAGGGTCGCCGCCCGCCGGCTCGTCCGGGAGCACGGCCTGCCGATGAAGGTGGTCGGAGTGGACGTGGTCCCCGACAGCAACGCCTTCACCGTCTACTTCACCGCCGAGAACCGTGTCGACTTCCGTGCCCTCGTGCGTGATCTCAACCGGACGCTTTCCGCCCGCGTACAGCTGCGGCAGCTCTCGGCCCGCGACAGCGCGAAACTCCAGGGCGGGATCGGCTCCTGCGGGCGGGACCTCTGCTGCTCCACCTTCCTCACCGACTTCGAGCCGGTGAGCGTGCGGATGGCCAAGGACCAGAACCTCTCACTGAACCCGATGCGCATCAGTGGGGCGTGCGGCCGGCTGATGTGCTGCCTGCGCTACGAGCATCCCCTCTACGAGGAGTTCACCGCCGCCGTCCCCGCGGTGGGCGCCCGCGCGTCCACACCGGACGGGGACGGCCGGGTCGTCGCGCACGACGTGCCGCGCCAGCAGGTGACGGTCGCCCTCGACGGCGGGGGCCGGCACGCCTGCTCCCGCGCGGACGTCTGCGGCTCACGCAAGGCCTACGAGGCCACCCATGCCGCCGGACCGGCACGCCCGGCCAGCACCGCGGACCCGACCGGCACGGCAGGGCCAGCCGCCACGGCAGGGCCAGCCGCCACGGCGGAACCAACTGGGACCGCGGAACCAGCCGGGCCGGCGGGGACGGCGGGGACGGCGGGCCCGGCGCCGGACGGCGGCGAGGACAGCTCCCCCGACACGGCCGGCGGGCGGTCCCACCGCCGCCGTTCCCGGCGGCGCACGGAGCACTGAGGGCGTACGCGGCACAGACCGCCCGAACTTCGGGACGGCAGCTCGCGGCAAAACAGACAGCGCGACATGACCGCGCGCCGGCGCGGCCGGCGGCATCCACATGGGGGGAACCATGCAACGGCGGGTGTGGCTGGTACGCCACGGCGAGAGCACGGCGAACGCGGGGCAGCCGTCGGCCGATCCGCACGGGATCGGGCTCACCGACCTCGGAGTGCGCCAGGCTGACGCGGTCGCCGGGATGATTCCCCACGACCCGTCCCTGATCGTGGTCTCCTGGTACCTACGCGCCCGGCTGACCGCGGAACCGACCGCGCGCAGGTTCCCGGCCACCCCGCTGGAGGTCTGGGACGTCCAGGAGTTCACCTACCTGGGCAGTCTCCACGGTCAGAAACTGACCGACCTCGAACGGGCGCCGTTCGCGCGGCAGTACTGGCACCAGGCGAACCCGTACTCGGTGGACCGGCCCGAGCTGGGCTGTGAGTCGTTCGCCGGGCTGATGGACCGGGCCGACCGGCTCCTCGCCCGGCTGCACCAGGCGCCCCCGGGACTTGTCGTGGTCTTCACCCACGGCATGTTCATCCGCGCGGTGGACTGGTGCCTACGGGCACGCGCCGGCACGGCCGAACGGCTCGACATGGGCGGCTACCGGGAACACCACCGGCGCCGACCCGTGCCGAACGGATCGATCATCGAGCTCCAGGAGGGTGACCGGGAGCTACGCGAGGCGACGGAGCCGGATCTCAGGGATCGAACCGGTAGCCCATCCCCCGGAGCGTGGTGACCAGGCGGCGCTGCGGCGGTCTTCCCTCGACCTTGGTGCGCACCCGCCGGACGTGCTCGGTCACGGTCGCCGGGTCCTGGAAGCGGGTGCCCCAGACCTGTTCAAGCAGTTCCTCGCGGCTGAACACCCGGCGTGGATGTCGGGCGAGGAAGGCCAGCAGCTCGTACTCACGGGCGGTGAGATCCACCCGCTCACCCGCGACGGCCACCTCCCGCGCGCGCAGGTCGATCGAGACGTCGCCGTAGATGAGGGGCTCGTTGCCGTCCCCCGTTCGCTGCGGCGGCGCCTCGACGGGCCGGCGGCGCAGCCGCGCACGCACCCGGGCGACCAGCTCGCGCAACGAGTACGGCTTGACCACGTAGTCGTCGGCGCCGAGCTCCAGGCCGACGACCCGGTCGACCTCCTCGGCACGTCCGGTCAACATGATCACCGGCACTTCGCTTGTCTGGCGCAGCCGGCTGAGGACGGCGAAACCGTCCATCCGCGGCATGGCCACGTCCAGCACAACGAGATCTATCTCGGTGGTCTGGAACAGTCGCAGCGCTGCCTCGCCGTCCGCGGCCTCGAGCACCCGGTACCCAAATCGCTCAAGGCTGCGTGCCAGCGCGATTCGCGATGCCTCGTCGTCTTCGGCGACAAGCAGCGACGCTCCGCGCGTCGTGCCTGGCGCACCTTCCCCGGCCCCGGTCATGGTGCGAAACCCTACGCAACCTCTCCGGAGCCACTGCGACCGGGGGTGCCTTTTCGACACCTTCGGCCGACGCGCGGGGGTTCGAGCATTCAAATCCGTAACAGAAAGCCTTGCAAGACATGCGATCAGTGCGCGTCCCGATCATTCCGTATCCCGCGGACAACCGAACGTCGACAGGATGTGGCGGGGTGCGCAGACAGGCAGAGCGGTGACTTCCCGCCGACGGACGCCCCAGCACACACCGAGCCACCGAACTGGACCGCATCCGGATCCGGGACGCACCGGATCGAGCCCGTCACCCGCCGGCAGCCCGGCCACCCCGACCCAGGGTGGCGTGCGCGCGAGCCACGTCAGGGCCCGGACCACGGACGGGCGCCGATCGCCACATCGTCTTCGTCTGGCATACTCGTCCGGGCAGGACGGCGCCGGAGCCCACCGGCTCGCAGCCGCCTGGCCGATGCCGGAGTAGCTCAGTGGCAGAGCAATCGCCTCGTAAGCGATAGGTCGCGGGTTCAATCCCCGCCTCCGGCTCAGACTCTCTTCCCAGCCAGCGCCGTTCACCGTCAGCGGCGGCCTGGCCAACCCCCCTCGCACCTGCCTCAGGGCATGCCACAGCGGCCGGTGGGGGCAATCCCACCGGCCGCCCGGGACGGCCGTGCTCGATGCCGGAGCGTGGCCGTCGCCGTGGTTGTCAGGCCGTGTGTGCGTGCGCGGCGCCGTCCTCGTCCGCGCCGTGCTCGACGCCCTCGGAGTCCTTGAGCCGGGTGATCGAGGCGAGGATCTCCTTCTCGGCGGCCCCCCGGTCCACCCAGGAGGCGCCCTCGACGGACTTCCCGGGCTCGAGGTCCTTGTAGACCTCGAAGAAGTGCTGGATCTCCAGCCGGTCGAACTCCGGCAGGTGACGGATGTCACGCAGGTGCTCCTGCCGGACGTCCGCCACCGGGACGCAGAGGACCTTGTCGTCCGGGCCCTTCTCGTCCGTCATCCGGAACATGCCGATCGTGCGGCACCGCACGAGGCAGCCCGGGAAAGTCGGCTCCTCCAGCAGAACCAGCGCGTCGAGCGGATCGCCGTCCCGACCGAGCGTGCCCTCGATGAATCCGTAGTCGGACGGATAGTGGGTGGACGTGAACAGCATCCGGTCCAGCCGGATGCGCCCGGTGTGGTGATCCATCTCGTACTTGTTGCGCTGCCCCTTGGGGATCTCGATGGTCACGTCGAACTCGAGGTCCACGCCGTTCCCTGTCTCCTTCGGTCCGTCCGGCACCGAAGGCCGGCTCTGTGTCTGAAGGACGCCGTGTCCGGCGTCCATGGGTCGTCCGTCTCGCGATGCGCCGCTACCCGCGTGGCGCGTCACTCGGTCGCGGTAGTCAAGCCGAGACCCGGACCCGCGGTTCGTGCGGGTCCACTGTGCCCTGTGCGCGGTGACGCGCTGTGGCGGGGTGCGGCCACCGGGCCGCGGTGCCACCGCACGGCGCCGCCACTCGCACGATCGCACGGCCACGCCCCGCGAGGCGCGCCGCGCAGTCGGCTCCGAGCGCCCCCGGGCGACATCCATCGTGCCTGTCACACCCCGCGGCGCACACCATGGTGTGGCCTTCTTCGTACCCGATCCACATGATTGCCGAAGCGGTTCCACCCCGGACTGAGGCCGAGCCACCCCCGCGTGGGGTGTTCCCGCTCGCCGGAAACCCACGCGGCCAGCACGGTCGCGGGCTCCGGACGGCCGGGAGGCACACCGCGTTCTCCCGTCGCCGGGGCGAGGCCGTCCACCTTACGAAAGCCGGGACGTGACCGGCAGGGCGCCACCCGCGCGACACCGACCTGCGTAACCTTCCCGGGTGACCACAGTGCCGCTGGGCGCGCGGGCCGGTGGCCTCACGGCACTGGCCGGAGCGCTGCTCGCCGGATCGCTCTCGCCCGGTCCGGCGGCGCCTCCGGGCGGCGCCTCACCGGCCCCGCCGGGTGTACGCGCCGAGGCGTCCGCGCTGCCGGGGCTGGACCCGGACGCACCGAAGGCCGACCCGGCCGCGGTGGCCGCGCGGCTGCTCGGGCCGCTCTCCGACCCCGTGCTGGGCGGCCCGGCGACACTGGTGGTCGACGCGCTGACCGGGCAGGTGCTCCTCGCGAACCGCCCCACCGAGCCGACCGCTCCCGCGTCCACGGTCAAGATCGCCACGGCGACCGCGGCGCTCACCACGCTCGATCCGGACGCCCGCCTGCGCACCCACGCGGTCTACCTCCCGCCGGCCAGCGCGCCACCCGCGGCGACCGCGGGGTCACCTGCGGCAACCACCGGGTCGGCGACTGTGCCCGGCCGGGCGCCCCTGGCCCCAGGCGGCACGCTCTGGCTGGTCGGCGCGGGCGATCCGACCCTGACCGCGGCGACCGGGGCGGCCGGGTACCCGCCGGCGGCCCGGTTGAGCGACCTCGCCGAGCAGGTCCGCAAGGCCGGCATCACCGCTGTCGGCGCGGTGGTCGGCGACGGGACGGCCTACGAGGGCCCGGGGATGGCACCCGGCTGGCGCGACGGCTACGTGACCGACGGGAACGTGACCCCGGTGTCCGCGCTGTCGGTCGACGCGGGGCGTGCCACACCCGGCGCCGCCGGGCCGCGCAGCCTGACCCCGGACGCCACCGCGGCGGCCGCGTTCCGCACGGCCCTCACCGCGGCCGGCGTGTCCGTCGGCTCGGTCTCGACGGGCCGGGCGGACGCGGCGGCCCGCGAGGTCGGGTCCGTGCAGAGCCCGCCGATCCCGGTCCTGGTCGAGCGGATGCTCACCGACTCCGACAACGACCTGGCGGAAAGCCTGGGACGTCAGGTCGCGATCGCCCGGGGGCTTCCGGCGAGCTTCGACGGGGCCACCCGGGGCGTGCTCGGCGCCCTTCGCGACGCGGGCATCCCGACCGACGGCGCCTCGCTGCGCGACACCAGCGGACTTTCGATCGACAACCGGATCGCCCCGGCGACGCTCGTCGCGGCGCTGCGGACGGCCGCCCTGCCGGGTCATCCGGCCCTGCGGACGGTCCTGTCCGGGCTGCCGGTCGCGGGCTTCACCGGCACGCTCGGCGACCGGTACGGCCCCGGTGACACCTCCCCGGGGGCCGGCGTCGTCCGGGCGAAGACCGGCAGCCTGCGCATCGTGACCAGCCTCGCCGGCATGGTGACCGACAGCGACGGACGGCTGTTGCTGTTCGGGCTGTTCGCCCCGGTCGAGGAGCAGGGCCTGACCAAGATGGCGCTGGACCGGGTCGCGGCGGCCCTCGCCTCCTGCGGATGTCCGCCGGCCGGCGCCGGGCCGCCATCAGCCGGGCCACCGGCGCCGCCGGGCGGCTAGGTCATCGGACAACAAAGAACACCACAGGCCCTGCCGACCTCAACGGCAGGCACCACGGACGGCTCCCCGGGCCCGACTGGCGTCGTCCGATCGGGCGGGCGAAGCGGCCGGAAGCCCGGTACGCTCCTATTCGTGGACGCTGAGCTGGTGGACTGGGAACTCGCCGTAACGACGGCGAAGAAGCTCGTCCGACCAGGGCCGCAGCGAAGCCGGGCGGAGGCGGACGAGATCGTCTCGGAGCTCCGGCGCCTGGCTGTCATCGCTGAGGGCCATGTGCAGGACTACACCCAGCTCGTCCCCGCCGGGCCACCGACCCCGATCGCGGTCGTCGACCGGCCGGAGTGGGTTCGTTCCAACGTCGCCGGGCTGCGCGTGGCCACCACGCCCCTGATCGAGAAGCTCTCCGACCAGAGCCGCGGCCGGCTCGCCGCCGCGGTGGGCCGGCGGGTCACCGGTGTCCAGGTCGGGTCCGCGCTCGCCTACCTCGCGGGCAAGGTTCTCGGCCAGTTCGAGGTCTTCCTCCCGCCGGAGGAGTATGAGGCGGGCGGCGCCGCGAGCGCCCCGTCCCTGGCGAAGCCCGGCGCTCCGACCCCGGTGGGGCGGCTCAGCCTCGTCGCGCCGAACATCGCCCACGCCGAGGAGACCCTGCGGGTGGTCCCGCGCGACTTCCGGCTCTGGGTCTGCCTGCACGAGCAGACGCACCGCAGCCAGTTCACCGCCGTCCCGTGGCTGCGCGAGCACCTCGAGTCCGAGATCGCGGCGTTCATCGGCGCGACCGACCTCGATCCCGAAGTCCTCGCCGACCGGCTCCGCTCCGCCGTCACGGCGCTGCGCAGCGCCGTGCGCGACCACGGGCCGGACACGCCGAGCGTCGTGGAGGCGTTGCAGACCCCGGCGCAGCGCGCCGTCCTCGACCGCCTCCAGGCGCTGATGACCCTGCTCGAGGGGCACGCCGACCAGGTCATGGACGCGGTCGGCCCGCAGGTCGTGCCGACGGTGGCCGACATCCGCGGCAAGTTCGACAACCGGCGCTCCGGCGGCTCGCCCATCGACCGTTTCCTACGTCGCCTGCTCGGGCTGGATCTCAAGATGCAGCAGTACCGCCAGGGCGGGGCGTTCGTCCGCGCCGTGGTCGCCGAGGTCGGCGTGGAGGGCTTCAACCACGTCTGGCAGTCGCCGCAGGCCCTGCCCACCCGCCCTGAGCTGACCGACCCGGGCGCGTGGATGCTCCGGGTGCTCGGCACCCGCCCGTCGATGTCCGCGTGACGGTTCGGCCCGCGTGACGGTCCGGCCGACGCACGGTCCACAGCCCGCCGCGCTCGGGCGGGGCCGGGGGATGCCCGCTCCGGCCGTCGCCGCGGTGCGGCTGGCCGTCCGCGACGCGGTGGCCGACGTCCCACCCGGCGGCCTCGTCCTCGTCGCCTGTTCGGGCGGAGCGGATTCACTCGCGCTCGCCGCCGCGCTGGCCTTCGTGGCTCCCCGCCGCGCGCTGCGGGCCGGGCTCCTGACGGTGGACCACGGATGGGACGACACCTCACGACCCCGCGCCGAGGAGGTCGCCGCGAGCGGCCGGCTGCTCGGCCTGTCCCCGGTGGAGGTGCTCGCCGCACCGTCACCGAGATCCGAGGGCGCGGCCCGGGACTCGCGCCGCGCCGCGCTGCTCGCAGCCGGCGAGCGCCTGGGCGCGCACGCGGTGCTGCTCGGCCACACCCTCGACGACCAGGCCGAGACCGTCCTGCTGCGGCTCGCCCGCGGCTCGGGAGCACGGTCGCTGAGCGGCATGCCCGCCACGGACGGCGCCATCCGCCGCCCGCTGCTGCGGCTGCGGCGCGACCAGACCCGCCAGGCCTGCCAGTCTCTCGGCCTGGAGTTCTGGGACGACCCCACCAACGCCGACCCGGCCTTCGCCCGGGCCCGGACACGGTCAACCGTGCTGCCGGTGCTGGAGGCGGAGCTGGGGCCGGGCATCGCCGAGGCGCTGGCCCGCACAGCCGACCTGCTGCGGGCGGACGCGGACGCGCTCGAGGCACAGGCGGAGTCGGTCTACGCCGAGCTCGCCGGGAGCGCCGCGGATGCCACGGCGCCACGGGCACCGCGCACGCCGCTGGCGGCGGAGGCGGAGCTGGGGCCGCGGGTCGAGTTCGACGTGGCGGCCCTCGCGGGCCTGACACAGGCGTTGCGGAGCCGGGTCCTGCGCCGCGCCGCGCTGGCGGCCGGGTCGTCGGCGTCCGCGCTGCGCGCCGACCACATCTGGGCCGTCGAGGACCTGGTGACCCGCTGGCGCGGGCAGAAGCCCGTCCCGCTGCCGTCGGGGGTGCTCGCCCGCCGGACCGGTGGCAGGATCGCCCTCGTCGGCCCGGATGCACCGGTCCGTCCCGACATGCCGGCCGGTGCGGGCCACCCGGGCCGTCCCGGTGAGCGTGGCGGACCGACGTCCCGCGCCCCGGCGTCGGGCACTCTGACGCCAGGCACCCCGGCGTCGGGCGACCGAGGACCAGGCGACCCAGCACGCAACGAGGAGGACAGGCCGGTGAGCCAGGCCGCGACCGCGAAGCCCGACCACGACGGCACTTCGATCCCGGCCGGCGGGCCGCCCCGGGCGCATCCCGACATCGACGAGATCCTGGTCAGCCGGGATGAGATCGCCGCGAAGATCGCGGAGCTGGCGGCCCGCGTCGACGCGGACTACGCCGGTCGCGAGATCCTCCTGGTCGGCGTACTCAAGGGCGCCGTGATGGTGATGGCGGACCTCTCCCGGGCCCTGTCGGTGCCGATCACGATGGAGTTCATGGCCGTCTCGTCGTACGGTTCGACGACGTCGTCCTCCGGTGTGGTCCGCATCCTCAAGGATCTCGACCGGTCGATCGAGGGCCGGGACGTGCTGGTCGTCGAGGACATCATCGACTCCGGGCTGACCCTCTCCTGGCTGCTGCGGAACCTGCGGTCGCGCGGGCCGGCGTCGCTGGAGGTGCTGGCGCTGTTCCGTAAGCCCGAGGCGATCACCGTGGACGTCGACGTCCGCTATGTCGGGTTCGACATCCCGAGTGCCTTCGTCGTGGGCTACGGCCTGGACTACGCCGAGCACTATCGGACCCTGCCGTTCGTAGGCACCCTCACGCCCGAGGCGATCGCCCGGCGCGCCTGACGGGCCGCGAGGCGGGGATCCGTCCCCCGGTCAGGCCCGGCCACGACACGGGTTCCGGGGAGGTCACGGGCCGGTTCACCCGAGTCAGGCGGGGCCGGCACCGCTGATCGGCAGGTGTCCGGTAGCCCGCCGGTACGTCCCCGAGGGCCGTTACGGAACAGTGCGGCCCCCCGGTCCGTTGCTCGGATGTACGCGCGGTGAGATGCGCGTGCCGGCGGTACCCTCGGCACAAGGGAATCCCGATCGAGGGCAGCACACACGGCAGGAGGGTGGAACGCTTGTGTCCGGCGTTCCAGACAGATGACTCCAAGAAGAATCTTCCGCGGCTGGGTACCTCTGCTGCTCCTGGTCCTCTTCGTGATCATCCTCACGACGGGCGTGCTGTCCGGACCGAGTGAGTATCAGAAAGCAGACCTGAGCTTCGTACAGCAGCAGATCGACCAGAGCGCCGGAGCAAAACCCGAGACCAGGGTCGTCGATGCGACGATCCAGGACTCCAAGCAGATCATCCGGATCGAGCTGGGGAACGGCAAGAAGTACGAGTCGTCCTTCGCCACCGAGCAGGCCCTGGTCCTCGCCAACGAGCTCAAGCAGCAGAACATCAAGTACAACGTCTCCGTCGACCGCGGGAACGTCCTCGTCTCGCTGCTACTCAACCTGCTCCCCGTGCTGTTGATCGTGTTCCTGCTGCTGTTCTTCATGAACCAGATGCAGGGCGGCGGCAACCGCGTCATGAACTTCGGCAAGTCCAAGGCGAAACTGGTCAGCAAGGACACACCCAAGACCACGTTCGCGGATGTCGCCGGCTCGGACGAGGCGATCGAGGAGCTCCAGGAGATCAAGGAGTTCCTCGAGAACCCGGGCAAGTTCCAGGCAATCGGCGCCAAGATCCCCAAGGGCGTCCTGCTCTACGGGCCGCCCGGCACCGGCAAGACGCTGCTCGCCCGCGCCGTCGCAGGTGAGGCGGGCGTCCCGTTCTACTCGATCTCCGGCTCCGACTTCGTCGAGATGTTCGTCGGCGTCGGCGCGAGCCGGGTCCGCGACCTGTTCGAGCAGGCCAAGGCGAACGCGCCCGCGATCATCTTCGTGGACGAGATCGACGCCGTCGGCCGGCACCGCGGGGCGGGCCTGGGCGGTGGCCACGACGAGCGCGAGCAGACCCTCAACCAGCTCCTGGTCGAGATGGACGGGTTCGACGTGAAGGGCGGCGTCATCCTGATCGCCGCGACCAACCGGCCCGACATCCTCGACCCGGCCCTGCTGCGTCCCGGCCGGTTCGACCGCCAGATCGTGGTCGACCGCCCCGACCTGCTCGGTCGCGAGGCGATCCTGAAGGTCCACGCCAAGGGCAAGCCGATCAGCTCGGACGTCGACATGCTGATCATCGCCCGGCGCACCCCCGGCTTCACCGGCGCGGACCTGGCGAACGTGCTCAACGAGGCGGCGCTGCTCGCCGCGCGGTCGGACGTCCGGTTCATCTCGTCGGCGCTGCTCGAGGAGTCGATCGACCGGGTCATGGCCGGGCCGGAGCGCAAGACCCGCGCGATGAGCGACCGGGAGAAGAAGCGGATCGCCTACCACGAGGGCGGTCATGCCCTGGTGGCGCACGCGCTCCCCAACGCCGACCCGGTTCACAAGATCACGATCCTGCCGCGTGGCCGGGCGCTCGGGTACACGATGCAGCTCCCCCTGGAGGACAAGTACCTGTCGACCAGGTCGGAGATGCTCGACCGGCTCGCCGTCCTCCTCGGCGGGCGCACCGCGGAGGAGCTCGTCTTCCACGAGCCGACCACCGGGGCCAGCGACGACATCGAGAAGGCGACCCAGATCGCCCGCGCGATGATCACCCAGTACGGCATGAGCGACAAGCTCGGCGCGATCAAGTTCGGCAGCGAGTCCGGTGAGGTCTTCCTCGGCCGCGACATGGGCCACCAGCGCGACTACTCCGAGGAGGTCGCGAGCGAGATCGACGACGAGGTGCGCCGGCTGATCGAGGCCGCGCACGACGAGGCCTGGGAGATCCTGGTCACCTACCGGGACGTCCTCGACAACCTCGTCCTGCGGTTGATGGACACCGAGACCCTGAGCAAGGACGACGTGCTCGAGGTCTTCGCCACTGTCCAGAAGCGCCCCAGCCGTGGTTCGTACACCGGCGTGGGGCGGCGCATCCCGTCGGACCGACCGCCGGTGCAGACCCCGGCCGAGCTGGGTCTCGTCCCGTCCAAGGTCTCTGACCTGGTGAAGGGCAACGGCGGGCCGGCCGGCCATGCCACGAACGGCGGCGGCACGAACGGCGGCGGTTCGGCGAACGGCGGTGGGGTGAGCGGCGGCAACGGCACTGCGGGCCACCCCCGCCCGGCAGGCCAGGCCGACCCGGGCACCGCCGGAGGTCCCGCGGGCCTCGGGCACGGCGACCCCGCGCAGAGCGGGCCCGGACACAGCGCCCCGAGCCCGGCCCACGGCACACCCCCGCCGGGATCCCCGCCACCGGAAGGCCCCCGGATCGCGAACCCCTGGGCACCGCCCACCTGGGACAACGATGACGACAGGAGACGCCGTTGACCTCCGATTCCGACCAGGCGCAGACCATCGTGCGACAGGCCGGTGAGCTGAACGCGGGCTCCTCCGGGCTGGACCAGGGCGTCTCGCCGGGATCGGCCACCGAGAGCAACGTCTCGGACAACGTGACCGACGCGAAGGGCGCCGGCAGCGGCATCGAGGCGCGGCGGCGGCTGAAGCGGCCGGAGATGGTTCGGCCCTTCGACCACGAGCGGGTCGCCCGGGCCGTCCGTGAGTTGCTGATCGGCATCGGCGAGGACCCGGACCGCGAAGGCCTACGCAAGACCCCGGACCGCGTCGCGCGCGCCTACCAGGAGGCGGTCGAAGGCCTCGGCCGGGACCCGGCGGAGGTCCTGACCACGGTCTTCGACGAGGGCCACGACGAGATGGTGCTGGTCCGCGACATCGACTTCTCGTCGCTGTGCGAGCACCACCTCGTGGTCTTCGCCGGCAAGGCACACGTGGCCTACATCCCGAACGAGAAGGGGCAGATCACCGGCCTGTCCAAGCTGGCCCGGCTGGTCGACCTCTACGCCCGCCGGCCGCAGGTCCAGGAGCGCCTCACCTCTCAGGTCGCCGACGCACTCGTCGACGTCCTCGACCCGCGGGGCGTCATGGTCGTCGTCGAGGCGGAGCACCTCTGCATGTCGATGCGCGGTGTCCGCAAGCCGGGGGCGACCACGGTGACCTCGGCGGTGCGCGGCCAGTTCCTGAGCCCGGCCACCCGCAGCGAGGGAATGTCGCTGATCATTCGGGGTCGCTGACCCCCGGTCCGAGCCCGGACTCGTTCCGGGCTCGGGCACCCGGCTCGCAGTCGTTCCGGGCTCGGCTCGCGCCCGCAGGCGGCAGGCCAGGCCCGGAGGCACTCACTCTTCGAGCGACTGGATCTCCCGGGTCGCTCGGCGCAGCTGTGCCGAGAGACTGCGCGCGATCGCGCGCACCAGCGCGTTGTAGACGTCTGGATGCTCGCGCACCAGGGTGTCGAACGCCGCGACCGAGAGCACCTCGCAGGTCATGGTCTCCGCGACGACGATCCGGGTGGAACGCCGGCCGCCGTCGACGAGTGCCAGCTCACCGAAGGCACTGCCCGCTGGAACCGAGCTGAGCCGGAACCAGCGCGTCCCGTCCGCGTTCGGCGCCTGCGCGTTCGCCAGGCCCCTGGTGACGAAGTAGAGCGCGTCCGCCGGATCTCCCTCGTCGAAGACCGTCGCGCCGCGTTCGTAGGTGCGTCGTTCGCACATCGCGCCGATGACCCGGGTGCCCTCCTTGCCGAGATCGGTGAGCAGTTCCTGCGCACCGAGCGGGACGTGCGCGGTCGGCGGGAGGGTCGCGAGGTCCTCGCGCATCAGCAGCGCCTCCTCCGCCCATTCGAGCGCGGTCTCCAGATCGGCAACGCGCTGCGTGCTCCAGTCCCCCCGCATCAGGCGGTCGACGCCCGGAAGCCCACGCGGGTCGGCGAACAGGACGTTGACATCCCGGCTGGCCAGCTCGTCGAGCAGCACCCGCAGGAGCTCGAGGGCGGGCTCCCGGACGGCGGCCACCCGGCGCAGGTCGAGCACCACCCAGCGGACGTCGTCCAGGTGCTGGCGGACGGTGCGCACAACCCGCTCCGCGCTGGCGAACACCAGATCGCCCTGCAGCTCGTGGATGACGATCGCGGAACCCCGTACGGCGAGGACGGCCCGTTCGCGCGCGCCTCGCATCCGCTTCGAGCTCAGCGCGTCGCCACGGTGCGTGCCCCGTACCGGGTGCGGCGGTTCTCCCTGCGGGGCAAGGAGATGCAGTGCGAACCGGGAGGCCAGCCGCTCGCAGGCGCGCACGCCGCGGACGCTGTTGCCCACCTCGTCGAGCGGCGGGCTGAAGACGCCGATCCCGAGCTGCCCGGGCAGCACCGCGCACACTCCTCCGGCGACCCCGCTCTTCGCGGGCAGGCCCACCCGGAACAGCCAGGTTCCCGCCCGGTCGTACATGCCGCAGGTCGCCATGACGGTCAGCACATGGTTGACGTGCTCCTCGTTCAGGACGCGCTCGCCGGTCAGCGGGTTCACCCCGCCGCGGGCGAGGGTGCCGGCCATCACCGCGAGGTCCGCCGCGGTGACCTCCACGGCGCACTGCCGGAAGTAGACCTCGCAGATCTCGTCCACCGGCCCCCGCAGCGCCCCCGCGCCACGCATCAGGTAGCCGATCGCACGGTTTCGATCACCGGTGTCCCGCTCGGAGGCGAAGACCCGCTCATTCACGGTCAACTGCCTGCCCGCGAACGCCGACAGACCCGTCAGGACACGGTCGAAACGCTCGGCCGCGTCACCGCCGCCCACCAGGCTGGAGGTGAGCAGCGCCCCGGCGTTCACCATCGGGTTCAGCGGACGGCCGGTCTCCGGCTCGAGCGTGATCGCGTTGAAGGCGTCACCGGTCGGCTCGACCCCGACCCTGGCCAGCACACCATCGGTCCCGCGGTCGCGCAGGGCCAGCGCGTAAACGAACGGCTTCGACACCGACTGGATCGTGAACGGGACGTCGCTGTCGCCCGCCCGGTAGCGCAGCCCGTCCATCGTCGTGACGGCGAGGCCGAACAGGTCCGGGTCCGCGGTCGCGAGCTCGGGGATGAAGCTGGCGACCTTCCCGGACCGGTCGGTGCGGAAAGCCTCATGGATGTCCGCAAGCATCCGCTCCATCGGACCGGCGTCCGGTGCTCGTAGACGGGAGTCCTTGGCTGTCCGTGCGTTCCCGCCCGCGCGCATGGATCGATGAAAACACGAACATCGCGCGGACGTGGCCGGACGAACCAGCGCCAGCCGGCCAGGCGCGACAGCCAGCGCCGAGGCGCGGCCGGCGCTCGCGGCACGGCCGTCAGTGGGCCGAGCGCTACAGCCGGCAGGCCTGGATACCGGAGACCAGGATCCCGCGCGCGCCGAGATCCCACAGGTCGTCCATGGTGCGGTTGACGTCGGCCTTCAGGACCATCGCCCGGACCGCGACCCAGCCCTCCCGCTGCAGCGGGGAGATCGTCGGGGATTCGTAGCCCGGGGTGATCTCGCAGGCCTTCTCCAGCACGGAGGAGGGCACGTCGTAGTCCATCATCACGTACCGCCGGGCCACCAGGACGCCCTGCACCCGGCGCAGCAGCCGCTCGTGAGCAGCCGACAGATCCGCCCCGCGCTTGGCGATCATGATTGCCTCGGAGCGCAGCACCGACTCGCCGACGAGCTCGAGCCCGGCCGCCCGCAGGGTCCGCCCGGTCTCGACGACGTCGGCCACCGCGTCCGCCACGCCGAGCCGCACGGCGGTCTCGACGGCGCCGTCCAGCTTGACGATCTGGACCGAGATGCCGCGCCCGGCGAGGTCGGTACGCACCAGGCCGGGAAACGACGTGGCGACCCGCAGCCCGTCAAGCTCCTTGATGTCGCTCATGGTGCCGGCCGGCGCCGCGTAGTGGAACGCCGACTGGCCGAACCCGAGGGGCACCAGCTCCTGCGCCGACGTGTTGCTGTCGACGAGGAGATCACGGCCGGTGATGCCGAGATCGAGCCGGCCGGTGCCGACGTACACGGCGATGTCACGCGGACGCAGAAAGAAGAACTCGATGTCGTTCTCGACGTCGGCCACCACCAGCTCGGCGGACTCCCGCCGCGCGAGGTAACCCGCGTCGCACAGCAACTGGCTGGAGGCCGCCGCGAGCCCGCCCTTGTTCGGAACCGCAATACGCAGCATCATCAACACTCGCCAAAGGCACGGAGGGCCGCAAAGCGGACGACCACGGAAAGGCAGGACCTACTCACAGGTGCGAGTATACGTCGTCCAGGGAAAGGCCCAGGGAAATCATCATCAGCTGGCTCCAGTAGAGGAGCTGGGAGAGTTCCTCGGCAGCCCGCTCCCGACTCTCGTGCTCGGCGGCCATCCACGTCTCGGCGGCCTCCTCGACGAGCTTCTTGCCGAGATGGTGCACGCCCAGGTCGAGCGCGGCGACAGTACCGGAGCCCGGTGTCCGCTCACGCCATTTCCCGCCGAGCTCGGCAAAGAGTTCGTCAAATGTTTTTCTCTCGCGGCCTGTTCTCGCGCCACGAGGTGATCCGACGACAGACGGCAACGGTGGGGTTCCACCCGGCGTACCACCGGCCTGGCCACCGGCGGCCGCGGACTCCCCTCCCGGGACGCCCCCGCCACTCCCGCCGTCGGTGCCCCCCGCGCCGCCGGTAACGGGCGAACGAGACGCCTCGGACGCGTCGGAAAAGGCCATGTCCGCATGCTACCCGCAGTGGCGGGGGCGACAGCCGGCAACGATCATCGGTGTGCGCCACCGTGTCAGGCGCCGTTGATCTCCGATATCCGGCTCGTCGGCGGTGTCCGGGAACGGGATCATCCCCGGCGGAGATCCGGTTCCCCGCGCCCGGGACACCGTTCGCCCGCGACACCGTTCGGGACATGAGGACGACACCGGCACAGTCCTCTCGGACGATGGTGTCCCATCCCGGTGAATGGTTGACTGGTTACTTGTGTCCCGTCCCGTTCTCGTCGCCACCGACCTGGACGGAACCCTGATCCGCACCGACGGCACCGTCTCCGACCGGACCAGAGACGCCCTGCGACAGGTCGAGAACTCCGGCTCCACGGTCGTGTTCGTCACCGGCCGTCCCACCCGGGTGATGGCGGACGTCGTCCGGCAGACCGCGGTCTCGGGCCTCGCCATCTGCGCGAACGGCGCACTCGTCTACGACCTCGACACCGGCGTTCCGGTAAGCCAGACGATTCTGGAGACGCCCGCGGCGTTGAAGCTGGCCGCCGCGATCCGGGCAGCGGTACCCGACGCCACCTTCGCGGTGGAGAGCGGTGTGCGATTCGGCCGCGAACCCGATTTCCTGACCATGTGGCCGGATCCGGGCGAACTGGTCGCCGGTTTCCACGAGCTGCTCGAGCACCTGCCTGCGACGAAGCTGCTGGTCCGCCGGGGCGGCGCGTCGCTGGCCGACGTGTACGAGACGGTCGTCGCCCTGGCCGGAACCGAGGCGGTCGTCACGACGTCCAGTCACGACCTGATCGAGATCGCCGGCCCGGGGGTGTCGAAGGCCGTCGCGCTGGCTGAACTGGCGAGCGAGCGCGGTGTGCTCGCCGCCGAGGTGGTCGCGTTCGGCGACATGCCCAACGACCTGCCCATGTTCGCCTGGGCCGGGCACGCGGTCGCCGTCGCCAACGCCCATCCGGACGTCCTCGCCGCCGCCGACGAGATCACCGCGTCGAACGACGACGACGGTGTCGCTCAGGTACTGGAACGACTGTTTTCCTGAAACGACGGGCCGGCCGGGTCAGCCGTCGCCCCTCGGCCGGGCCAGGTCGGCGTACAGGGTCTTGTACCGCGAGAGGATCGGCTCCAGATCGTCCACGCCGCGGCTGGCGTACTGGTCGAAGAAGCGCGTGTAGAAGTCGACGCTTTTCCGGTCACGCAGGATCGTGGCGTCCATCGACTCCGCCAACACGACGTTGTCGTCCAGGATGGTGAACCCCTGCATAGGCGGGTAACCGAGATCAGCTGTGTCCGGAACCACTTTCACGGTCACGTTGGCGAGCTGGGCGACGGCCTCGACCCTGTCGACCTGAGCCAGCATGGCGCCCGGGGGTGCGAACCTGTTCCGGAAAACCGTCTCGAATATTACGAACTCAAATTCTCGACTCGGGTCGTATAAGAGTTCTTGACGGCGCGCACGCAGTGACACCGTCGCTGCGGTATCAGCCCATTTACTCTCCGCGTCCCCGTGCGTGAGACCGAAGTACTCATTGATTACCCGTCGAGTGTATTCACCGATCTGGAGCAGGCCGGGTATCAGGATCGGTTCCAGATTCCGGATCCGATGCGCTCGCGTTTCCTCGGCGGAGAAGTCCTGCTGACCGACAGTGCCTCTGCGGGCGGGACCACGGGTCGTGCCGGCATGGTCCTGATCCGCACCCGCCTGGTCGACGAGGCTGGCGACAAGGGCCTGCGGCGCGTCCAGGGCGACGGCAATGCGCTCCACGTCGGCGGGGGACGGCCGCGCGACACCCCGCTCGATCTTCGAGATCTTCGCCTGGCTCATGTGCACCAGCGCTCCCAGCCGCTCCCCGGTCAGCCCCCGCTCACCGCGCAGCCGAGCAAGGACGACGCCCACCGGCTCCCTGCCAGAAAGATCGCTACCGCGCTCAGTCATTTCCTTCGTCCGCCATCGGGACGCCCGGGAGGCAGGCGGTGCCGGGTCGGTGTCGCTCGCCGAGCCCAGCACCGACCGACATCGAGCCTGTCCTCGCTATATTCCTGTCGGGAGCGAATCCGCGGCGCGGAGCAGCAGCTCACGTGGGATCCGGACCCGGGCTTCCCCATCCGGGGGATCCTCGTGCGACCTCTGCTGCGGGAACACCCAGCCCTGGACGACGACGTCACCGTCGTCCGTAACGTAGATCGTCGGACAGGCGCCCCCGTTGCAGGTGGCCACAGGCACGAGTTTCATTCGCTACCTTCCCCCCTCGCGCACGCGATCTACGCGAGTGTGCTGAGACTAGCAGGGTCGGAACAGGAATAACCTGCGACTCTGCGGACTATGACGGGCACCCGGAATACTACGGCGGTCGCGGACCGGCCTGGCCCGCCGTGGACGACGCCCGCGACGCGTCCCTCGACGGCCCGCACATAGATCACCATTGGCGCAATCAGCGCTGGTCACGGACCCCCAAACACGATTGACACGCCGCAACGGACCTACCTCGGTCCAATCGACGCAGTAACCTGCCGGCGGTGGTGCGGTGCGGCGTCAGCGGTCGTCCGGTGGCCCGGTTCCAGCGTGGCGACGGAGGCAGGCGCCCGGCGCGGCCTAGGCGCCCAGGCTCCGTACGGCGGCGATCAGAAGCTCCCGTGGGATCTCCACGAGATGCTCACCCGGAGCCAGTTCGACCTCCGCCTCATCAGCGGAGACGCCAGGCCCCTGGACGGCGATCGTGCCGGCTTCGGTCAGATACAGCCGAGGACAGGAGCCCGCTCCACACGCGGGCGTGAGTGGGGTCATACGCATCCGGTCCGACCTCTCTTCGCGCGCCCCCGGCCACCGCCACCGACAAATCAGGCGTGGCGTGGCGCAGCCCGGACGGACTCGCCGTCCGTTACGACGGGATCGTTGAACCGAGTAGACCACAACAGCGCACCACACTCACGGACTGCGACGGCCGACGGATCCGTACCTCTCACCCGAAAGCACCCAGAATCATAAAAATAGGACAAGAAGTAGTCATACAACTACCCGATGTTGACAGAAACGGGCATTGGACGGGATTCGCGAAAACTCGCCGATTATTCCGGCTTAAGTACTTGCGATTCGCGGCCAGGACGGTCACGATTCGTGTAGGTCCTGGCGGTGGCCAGGACCTCAAGGTCCTCCCGCACCCGAGGAGGTGCATGGATGTCTGGCACGGGGGCATGGCCATCCACCGAACCACGATTGTCAACGCGGCCGTGGTCCCCTTCGTTCACGCCTGTCCAACCATGTGCGACGCGCCGGAGCATGCTTTCGCGGCCCATTCGAGGGGCTCGCCTGGAGCCAGACCGCGCTGACACAGGGCTGCGGGCGGTGTGAGATGACCGCGCTCACATCCATTGAGTCAGGAACTGAGATCCCAGTCGGGGACCTCGTCGTCATCGGTGTGGCGCTCACCGTCGTCGCCGCCTGCCTCGGCAGGCTCCGCGCCGCATTCATCCTCGGCATTCCGACACTGCTGCTCGCGGGCATCGCGTCGATACTCGGCTGGTTGCTCGGCGGCACGGCCGACAGCGGCAACACAGTCCCGCCGCCGGCGCGGAGCCTGTCCCCCGAGGCCACCGCCGGCGCCGCACCCGGCGGCGGCACGCACTGGGGCGCTTTCTTCCTGACCGTGCTCGGCGCGGTGCTCATCATCCTCGGTACGGTTGTGTGGGCAAGCTGGTCCAGGCGACACGGCGAGCGGTTCGAAAACGGGAACGAGACCGGGCCGGTTCCGCGCCCGGATCCCACCGCGCTGCGGTGGACACACTCCGACCTCCCCGTGTCCCTGTCGGAGCTGGACGACGACTTTTACCCCGATCTACCCGTCCAGCACCAGACGCCGCCGGACCTGAACGCATGGGCGCCGGAAACCGCACCTGCCGATGGCAGGGAGAGCACGATGGGCGGGCCCGGCCAACCGCGGAGCCGGCGGAATCACCGGGACCAGCCGACCGACCCGTTCTTCGAGAACATCGCGGCCCGCATCGACCGGATCGTCGGCCTGTATCTGAACGCGGTGACGCCCCGGCCCGGTCGTCCGGCCCGCGTCGATCTGCTTGCGCCGGACGCCCAGTACTTCGTCAGTGCACTGACCACAACACTGGACCTGTTCGGTGGCACGGCCCCGGCCGATCGGATGGAACCGCTCGTCGAAGCCGTCCGCGAGGTGGAACGTCGGTGGGACGCCGTCATCGGAACCCGGATCGGGCCGAACACGCCGGACGAGGCCGAGACGGCCAGGGCGCCGTCGGCGGCCCCACCCCGACCGGCCCCGGGACGCCCGGCCCGCGATACCGAAAGCACCGACGAGCACGCCGACGTGCCACGCCCCACGGCAGCGTCGAAGCACCGGCTGCGGATACCGCCACGGCCCGCGCCTCCCCCACGGCCCGCGCTCCCGCTGGTGCCCGGCGGCGCGAACAGCGACGGCGACCGGCGCCGCCGCAGGCTGCCGGGCGAGCATCCCGCGAGGAACCACCGAATCCGCCCGGAGCTCGACCGACCGGCGGAACCCGACGAGCCCGACGGGCCCAGCAGCCCTCGCGAGTCCGACCGGCCCGACCGGCCCGACCGCACCTGATCGCTTCCGATCGCCCGGTCGGCCCGGCCACGGGCCCACGGCGACCCATCCGAATCGCGTCGACATCTGATGTCGGCGCCCGCGCGTCTCCGGGTCGGCCTCAGCTCGGGGGGAGGCCGACCCGGAGACCCACTCGCGTGCCCCTTTGTGGCTCTGTCACCGGCTTCGGTACCCCCGGCGACGCGGATCCCGGGTGGAGTCGCATGCGACGGCACTGCCGACGGTCGGGGAGGCCAGGATAGGAGCATGGCGACCTCCGTTCCCCGGGATCCGGCCGAGCCGGCCCTGCCGCCGCACGAGATCGACGAGGAGTTCCGCGCGCTGCCCACCGCGGCCCTCACCGACGCCGCACTCCAGGCCGCCCGAGACCTGGGTGCCGCCCACGCCGACATCCGGATCGAACGTCTCAAGGAGTCGTCGCTGTCGTTCCGCGACGCCGGCCTGGAGAGCCGTTCGGACGGTGTCACCGCGGGCTTCGCCGTCCGCGTCGTCCACGACGGGACCTGGGGCTTCGCCGCCGGTGTGGATCTGACCGTGGACGAGGCCGTGCGGGTCGCCCGGGAGGCCGTCGCCATGGCGAAGGTGGCGCGGCCGCTGAACTCCGAGCCGGTCGAGCTGGCCGACGAGCCCGTCCACGCCGACGCGACCTGGGTCTCCAGCTACGCCACGGACCCGTTCTCGGTCGATCCGCGCGACCAGGTCGAGCGGATCGGCGGGCTGTGCCGGTCGCTGTACTCCGCCGAGGACGTCGATCACGTCGACGGACGGTTCGCCGCCGTCATGGAGAACAAGTTCTACGCCGACACCGCCGGGACGGACACCACCCAGCAGCGGGTCCGCGTGCTCTGCCAGCTCGAGGCGACCCGGGTCGACCCGGCGGGTGGCTTCGAGTCCATGCGCACCATCGCGCCTCCGGCCGGCCGCGGCTGGGAGTGGATGGTCAGCGGCCCGGCGGCCGGCTGCTGGGACTGGGAGTCCGAGATCGAGCTCATCCCCTCGCTGCTGGCAGAGAAGGCGAAGGCGTCGTCGGTGGAACCGGGGCGCTACGACCTGGTTATCGACCCGTCGAACCTGTGGCTGACGATCCACGAGTCGGTCGGGCACGCCACCGAGCTCGACCGGGCTCTCGGCTACGAGGCCGCTTACGCCGGGACCTCCTTCGCCACGCTCGACAAGCTCGGGTCGCTGCGCTACGGATCACCGGCGATGACCGTGACCGGCGACCGGACGGCACCGCACGGCCTGGCCAGCATCGGCTACGACGACGAGGGCGTGCAGACCCGCCGCTGGGACATCGTCCGCGACGGTGTCCTGGTCGGCTACCAGCTCGACCGGCGGATGGCGGCGCAGAACGCGTCCGCGCTCGGCGTGGACCGCTCCAACGGCTGCGCCTTCGCGGACTCCCCCGGGCATGTACCGCTCCAGCGGATGGCGAACGTCTCACTGCTCCCCGCGCCCGGCGGGCCGTCCACGGAGGACCTGATCGGCCGGGTCGACCGGGGGATCTACGTGGTCGGCGACCGAAGCTGGTCGATCGACATGCAGCGCTACAACTTCCAGTTCACCGGGCAGCGGTTCTACGAGATCCGCAAGGGCCGGATCGTCGGCCAGCTGCGCGACGTCGCCTACCAGGCGACCACCACGGACTTCTGGGGCTCGCTGGACGCCGTCGGCGGCCCCGAGACCTACGTGCTGGGCGGGGCGTTCAACTGTGGCAAGGGCCAGCCCGGCCAGGTCGCGGCGGTCAGCCACGGCTGCCCGTCGGCGCTGTTCCGCGACGTCAACATCCTGAACACGCGCCGCGAGGGCGGCCGATGAGCGAGGGGCTCCCGGTGACGGGCACGACACAGGCGATCCGTGCTTCGCACGAGATCGTCGAACGGGCGCTGGAGCTGTCCCGCGCGGACGGCGCGATCGTGATCGCCAGCGAGTCGAGCACGGTGAACCTGCGCTGGGCGAACAACACGCTCACCACGAACGGTGCCGCGCGTGACCGCTCCGTGACCATCATCAGCGTGGTCGGGCGCTCGTTCGGGGTGCGCTCCACCTCGACGGTGGACGGGCCGGGCGGCGGGGCCGATCTGGCGGGCCTGGAGGCGCTGGTCCGCGCCTCCGAGGCGGCCGCACGCGAATCAGACGACGCCGAGGACTACAGCGACCTGGTCGTGCCTGCGGCGGCGGCGGTCGGCGGCCGGTCCTTCACCGATCCGGCCGAGCGGACCAGCAGCGACGTGTTCGCCTCCTTCGCCGGCGACCTGGCCGAGGCGTTCGGCGCGGCGCGGGCGGAGGGCCGGCGCCTGTTCGGTTTCGCCGAGCACGACCACACCACGACCTGGCTCGGGACGTCGACCGGCCTGCGGCTGCGGCACAGCCAGCCCACCGGCTCGGTGGAGTGGAACGCGAAGAGCGCCGCCCCCGGTGGCTCCGTGTGGCACGGGCAGTCCACCCAGGACTTCACCGATGTGGACGTCGCCGCGACCGACGCGCGTCTGCGGGCTCGGCTGCGCTGGTGCGACCGGTCGGTGGAGCTGCCGGCCGGTCGGTACGAGACGCTTCTCCCCCCCTCCGCCGTCGCCGACCTCATGGTCTACCTGTACTGGTCGGCGGCCGGGCGGGACGCCGCCGAGGGACGCACGGTGTTCAGCCGCGCCGGCGGCGGGACGCGCGTGGGCGAGGCGCTCGGCCCCGCCGGCCTGCGCCTGTGGAGCGACCCCAGCGCGGCGGGCCTGACGACCGCGCCGTTCGTGACGGCTGGTGCGTCCTCGGCGACCTCGAGTGTCTTCGACAACGGGCTGCCACTGGGACCGACCGACTGGATCCGGGACGGTCGTCTCAACGCGCTTGTCCAGACCCGCTCGTCGGCGCGCGCCGCGAGCCTGGCCGCCCCGGCCGCCGCGCCGAACGGCACCAGCAACAGCTCCGGCAACGGCATCAGCGCCGGCGCGGCCGGCCTCGCCGGTCAGGGCATCGCCGTGACCCCCTTCGTCGACAACCTGCTCCTCGACGGCGGCGGCACCGCCACCCTGGACGAGATGATCACCTCGACGCGGCGCGGCCTGCTCCTGACCTGCCTGTGGTACATCCGGGAGGTCGACCCTCAGGTCCTGCTACTCACCGGCCTCACCCGGGACGGCGTCTTTCTCATCGAAAACGGTGAGGTCGTCGGGGCGGTCAACAACTTCCGGTTCAACGAGTCGCCGGTGGACCTGCTGGGCCGCATCGCCGAGATCGGTGCCAGCACGCGGACGATGCCGCGGGAGTGGGCCGACTGGTTCACGCTGGCCAGAATGCCCGCGCTGCGGATTCCGGACTTCAACATGAGCTCGGTGAGCCCGGCGAGCTGACCCGCCCGACGCCGGCACCAGGCGGGTGCCGGCGTCGCCGGCGTCAGAGGTAGGCGCCGCCGAACGGCTCGTTGTCGCCCTGCTGCTGCCCGCTGGGCAGAGCCCGGCGACGCATCTCCTCGAGCTGCGCCCGCGCCGCCATCTGCTGGGCGAACAGCGCGGTCTGCAACCCGTGGAAGAGCCCCTCGAGCCAGCCGACGAGCTGCGCCTGGGCGATCCGCAGCTCCCCGTCGGAGGGGGTCGCGTCCTCGTCGAACGGCAGCGACAGGCGGTCGAGCTCCGCGCGTAGCTCCGGGGCGAGCCCGTCCGAGAGCTCGGTGATCGAGCTCTGGTGGATCTGCCGGAGCCGAACGCGGCTGGCGTCGTCGAGCGGTGCGGCCCGCACCTCCTCGAGCAGCTGCTTGATCATGGTGCCGATCCGCATGACCTTGTCCGGCTGGGACACCATGCCGGCGAAGGGGTTCTTGCCCTCGCCCGGCCCATCAGCGCCGGCCCGCCCGCCGTGCCCCGCGGAGGGCGTGAGCGGGACGCCTACCGCGCCGGGGGCCTCCTGCAGGGCGCCGTCCGGGCCGACGACGACGACACGGGGTTCCGGTTGGTCTGTCATGCCCACCATCCTGCCCTCCTGGTCGGACGAATCCATCCGGTGGCACGGCGAACATCTCGTCCGGTCACGGCAGTTCACCCCGGCGGCCGAACCGCCGGCTCAGCCGCCCACCGTCATGACGACCTTGCCCACATGCCCGGACTCCTCCAGCACCCGGTGGGCCATGGCGACCTCGGTTATCGGCAGGACACGGTCGATCACTGGCCGGATCCGCCCGGCGGCGACCTCCGGCCAGAACTCCTCGCGCACGCCCGCGACGATCCGGGCCTTCTGCGCGTCCGGACGGGCGCGCAGCGAGAGCGCGTGCACGCTGGCCCGCTTGGGGAGCAGGGCCCCCAGGTTCAGGGTGCCCTTGGTTCCGCCCTGTAGCCCGATCACGACGAGGCGGCCCTCGGTCGCCAGCAGGTCCACGTTGCGCTCCAGGTACGACGCGCCCATGTTGTCGAGAATGACGTCGGCGCCGTGGCCGCCGGTCTCCGCCCGCACCCGGGCGACGAAATCCTCGTCCCGGTAGGCGACCGTGATGTGCGCGCCGAGCTCGCGGCAGCGGACGAGCTTCTCCGCGCTGCCCGCCGTCGTGGCGACCACCGCGGACGGGCGCAGCGCCCGCACAGCCTGGATCGCGAAGGTGCCGATGCCGGACGCGCCGCCGTGGACGAGAAAGACCTCGCCGTCCGCCAGGGCCGCGCGTTCGAAGACCGTGGAGTGCACGGTGCACGCGACCTCGGGCAGGCCCGCGGCATGGATGAGGTCGACCCCGGAGGGAACCGGCAGCAGCTGGGCCGCCGGGACATTGACCTGGGTCGCGTATCCCCCGCCCACCAGCAGCGCGCACACCTCGTCACCCAGGGCGAAACCGTCGACCCCGGGGCCCAGCGCGGCCACCCGGCCGGAGCACTCCATCCCGATGATCTCGGTCGCGCCGCGGGGCGGGGGATAGAAGCCCTGCCGCTGCAGCAGATCCGCCCGGTTGACGGCCGTCGCCACGATGTCGACGGTGACCTCACCGTTGCCGGGCGGCGGGAGGTCGGGCACCTCCGACCAGCTCATGACGTCGGGTCCACCGGGAGCGCTCACCGTCACCGCATGCACGGACCTCACTGTACGGCGCGGGCCGGGTGCGCCGGCGCGAGCTCAGACGGGTTCCGGCTCCGGTTCCGGCCGCTCGGGGGCCGGCGGGGTGAAAGGGGACGGCTCGTGCGGCGCGGGCGGAAGATCGGGGGTGTCGGGGAGCAACGGCCCGGGATCGTCCGGTATCGGGGCGTCCGGGTCGAGCGGGGGCGGGTCGGGCCGCCGCGGAGTGGCGCCCGGCGCGCGCGCCGGGCCGGGCGACTCCAGGGCAGGCGGTACTCGAGCGGTCAGCTCCAGGGCAGACGGCACCCGAGCAGTCAGCGCAGACATAGACATCGCCTACCCCGCACCCCGTCCGCGGGAAACATCGCCGTTCAGCGACGACGGCCACCAAGCCCCCGCCGCGAAACCCCCGGCCGCGACAGCCCTGGCTCGACAGCCCCGCCTCCGACAGCCCCAGGCGCGTGAACCCAGGAGGGACGGCACCAGCCCGGCACGAGACACCACCGCCCGAGCCTGGAACGGGTACCGCCAGGTCACGCGCCCAGCCAGGAAACGAATCCGGCCAGGAGGCGATTTCGTCGGGATGTACCCCTTTCGCAATACTTCCGGCACGGAGTACCGTCCGGTCGAGCGGCGATGTCGTACCCGTTAACAAGGATCTCCCGCGGCCGCGGCGGAGACGCCCGTGGACACACGAGTATCGCCAAGACCAGCCGTGGGAGTGTGCCTGGTGAGTGTGGACAGCGCCGCGGACGTCGGCGTCCATGCGCCACGCCTGCCCACCGGCCGGGCGCGTCCGCCACGACCGGACCAGAGCGCGGGGGCGCACCGTGGACGCGGACCGCACTGGTACCCGGACTCCCTGGCCACGGGCGTGAGCACCGATGCGGCCGCCAGCGGCGCCCCGCCCCAGCGCCAGGGCTCCGACGACGGGCTCACCGGCTCCGACGATCGGCTCCCGGGCCGGCACACGGCCCGGGACGAGGCGGGGTGGTCCGACCTGGAGGACCCCGAGCCTGTTCCGGGCGAGGCGGCTGGGCCGGAATCTGCCGGCGGCACGGGCACGCCCCCGAACGCGCCGGTCGAGTTCCGGGAGTTCTTCGAGCGCCACCACCGCGAGCTGTCGCGTTTCGCCTACCTGCTCACCGGCGACCACGACGCGGCCGACGACCTCACCGCCGAGGCGCTCACGGCTGCCTGGTCCAAGTGGGAGCGGGTCAGCAGCGCGGACAGCCCACTCGCCTACGTGCGGCGCATCGTGGCGAATCTGGCCACCAGCCGGCTGCGGCGGGTGATCCGGGAACGCCGGGGGATGACCGTCCTCGGCATGCTGGCCGAACGCACCGAGCACGCTCCGGATGACGCTGACGTTCCCGCCGCCGTGGACCTGCGCGCCGCGCTGATGACCCTTCCAGCCAGGAAGCGGGCGTGTGTCGTGCTGCGGTACGCCTTCGACCTGTCCGAGGCGGACACTGCCCGGACGCTGGGAATCTCCGTCGGAACGGTGAAGAGCCAGACATCCAAGGCGGTGGCCGAGCTCGAACGGGTACTCGGCACCAGGCCCGAACTGACCCACTCCGACCCGCCGGACGGCACCCCGGCCCGAAAACCGGACGCGCGCCCCCTGGCCCCGCAGGCACCGCGCCGAGCCGGCGCCACGCGCGGCCGCCGGCGTGCGGCCGGCGGAACGGATCCGGCGAGCGTCGCCCGGTCGGCGCTGAACCGGCTGCGCGACAGCGAGGCACCCGGACGGCTCCGCGGCAGCGAGGGCTGAGAACACTCCCAAGACCCCGGAGCGCACAAAGGAGGACCCACCAGCACGTTCCTCCGGCGAGACGCCCTCGGATCCTGGAGACCTCACACCATGACTGTGTACGGCGGTGAGCGGTACCCACGACGATCGCGGGTCTCATAATGGACATGTCATGATCAGGGACCGTTTCATCTCGAGCTCTTCCCGCCGCCGGGTGGACGGTCACGGCACCGCGGGCGATCAGGCTGGCACCGGCGATCGAGCTGAGACCGGCTCGGTGGCGGCCTCGGCGCCCGTCAGCGACGGCTCCGGAGCGGCCACGGCCACGCCGCCGTCCTCCCAAGATTTCACCAGCACGCTGCGGTCCCTACTGGCCCGCGAGCTCACGGAGCACGATCCGGACACAGAACGCATCCGTGCCCGCATCGCCGCGATGGACCCGTCGGCAGCCCGGCACCTGGCGCCCGCGGCCCGGCCGGTCGATCACCCGGTGATCCCGGCGCCGAGAACGACGCCGCTGGCAGGGACGACGTCCCCGGCAGGAGCACCGCCGCCAACAGGACCAACGCCGTCGACAGGACCAGTAGAACCAGGACCGGCAGGAACCCCACCGCCAGCGGGAGCAGCCGCACGCCCGCGCGCGACCGCGCGCCAGCGCCGCCCTCGCCGGACGCGGCCACGCCTGCTCATCCCCACGGTCGTGGGCACGGCCGCGACCGCCCTGGTCGGCGTCGTCCTGCTGAGCGGCACCCTGTTCACCCCCCGGCCGGACACGGGCACCGTGACGGCCGCGCCGACCCGGATTCCCCGCGCGGCCTCCGCCGATGCCGGAAATGCGCCACCGGCCGACAGCCTCGGCGTCACCCCCGCTCCGAGCAGCGCCGGGCCACCGAGTCCGGCGCCGGGCGACGGGGACCCGGCCGTGCTGAGCCCCGAAGGTCTTCCGTCCCAGGGCGCGGGCACGAGCGCGGCACCGTCCGGCGCGCCGGACGGACCGGCGTCCCAATCTGACCAGGGGACGGGCGGATCGGCGCCGCGGGACACCCGGCCGGGCAGCGGCGACAACGGCGACAACGGCGCCGCTCCCCGCCGCGACGACTCGCGCCACTCCGGCGGCCGGGACGGCTCCGGCTCCGCGGACCGCGGAGCCGGCGAAGCCGACACGCCCCCGGGTCGCGACGGCGCACGGCGTGACTCCGGCGGCTCCGGCGGTTCCGGCGGTGTCAGCGTGTCCACGGCGCCGTTCAGCCACGGCCAGGAAGTGAGCCTGCCGACGGCGGGGTGCCTCGACTGGGTCCTGTTCGGCGCGGACGGCGTCCAGACCCGGGCCGACATCCCGCGGCCCGGGATCGGCACCGCCCGGATCGAGCGCGGCCCCGGCTCTGGCTCGGGCGGATTCGCCAACCGCTTCTCCTGGCGCGGCGGCCGGCCCGTCAGCTCCGGTTCCCGCGACGACGACCGACTGGTCATCGAGGGCTCCGTACGGCTGGACGTGGCCCTGGCCGGCCAGGCGCGGCGCCTCGATCTCTATCTGGGCTCCCCGGACGGCAGCGTGCGCGTCACCGTGGGCGATGGTCGGAACGCCTGGTCGCGCAGCGTGGCACTAAGTGCCCGGCAGCGGGGGGACGCCGACGGGGTGCTCTCCGTGTGGCTTCCCCGCGGTCAGGGCTCGATCGCCGTCACCGTGGCGGCCGGTTCGGGCGTCGGGCTGCTCACGCTCGCGGCGGGAGTCCTCTACTGAGGACTGCCTCGGCACGGGTTCCGAACCGCTTCAGCCACGCCACACAGTAGCCAACCAAAGAACATGACAGACACCAGGCAAACACCGAGGCCCATCAAAGGACTCTTCCCAGACAACAGAAAAAAACATCGCGAAAGATGGCAACCTGGCACACGGTCCGAAGCGACTGGACATATGAACGCACCGCCGTACTCCGCGCCAGGTTGCGGTGGTCGTTCCGGCCCGCCCGATCCCCGCTAACCCCCCCCAGCCGGGCGGGCGGGCCGCACACAGCGCGGAAGCTCGAACACCAGGTACGCCGCTCGGCAAACGAAGTGCCCTCCGCCGAGCGGTACCAGAGCTCCGTCCGGTGGGAGGGTTGCTTTCCGCCCGTCAGGCCCTCCCACCACACTTCCCCATGGTGCCCTCCCCCGCCGGCCGGCCCAGTCAGGCACCTCCCGGTGGCCCTTGGCACGGATCACACTGTGATCCGGGCCAATCGCCCGGTCGGACCAGTCGGAGCGGCCCCGGCAGGAGGCGTCCGCCACGTCCGGATCGTCTGTTGTACCCGCCGGCCCAACCCGGCGGGTAGCGTCGGTCCCGTGCGCAGGATCCTGCTCTCCCCGTGGTGGCTCGCCCGTCACGCGCTCGCGCTCGCACTGATCGCGTTCTTCCTCCGGATGGGCGTCTGGCAGTGGACGAAGGGCGAATCCGATCACGGCAGCATGCAGAACCTCTTCTACGGCGTCGAATGGCCGATGTTCGCCGCGTTCGTCGCCTACTGGTGGTATCGCATGATCTCCGAGGATCTCCGCCCACGCGACCCCGACGATCCGGGACCCCAGTGGGGCAAGGCCGGGCGCATCGCGCCCGAGGCGCCCGCTCCCACGGGCGGCGACCCTCTGAACGGACCAGGCTCACTCGTGGCCGTACCCCGCCAGGGGAAAGCCGGAACCGTGGCGGTGACGCCCGCGCCGGCCCGGCTCGGCCGTCCGACGGCTGGTGATCCGCTGGCCGGTGATCCGCTGGCCGAGGTGGAGACCGACGAGGACCGCGAGCTCGCCGCCTACAACCGCTATCTCGCGTCGCTGTACGAACGCGACGCCGCTGGCTCCGACAACGACACCAAGGGAGACCGCCGGTGACGGCATCCCCCGACCCCGTGACGTCACGGTCGGCCGCCCCGGCGTCCGGTCGGCCGGCAACACCCGGTGGGGGGCGTTCCGCGCCCGCCGCGGTCAGGTCCGCGCTCCTGCGCTACCGGATCATCGCCTATGTGGTCGGCGTCGTCCTGATCGCGCTGGTCGTGGTCGGAATGCCGCTGAAGTACCTGGCGGACGAGCCGTCCGTCGTGGCGGCCATCGGGCCGATCCACGGCGTGCTCTACATGGTCTACCTGGCGGCGACGCTCGATCTGGCGAGCCGGATCCGCCTCCCGGCCAGCCGGACCGTCCTGGTCATGCTCGCGGGCACGATCCCCTTCCTGTCCTTCGTCGCGGAGCGGAAGATCGCCGGGCTCGTCCGCGCCGGGCTCGCCGGCGCTGCCGGCACCGGCCGGGCGCCCGTCTAGGCACCGCGCCCACCCCGCCGCTGCCGGCAGCGGACCAGGTCGTCAGGTCGCCGGGACGTCGGCCTCGCTCCCCCGCGGCTCGGGGAGGTCCACGAACGGCGGGCGCCGGATCCTGGTCGCGACGGTGACGGGAAGGGTCTCCCCGGCCGCGAGTCGGCGCGGCCGGGCGAGCCCGAACGGCCGCGCCGCGAGGACCTGAGCCCGCTCCATCCCGAACGCGAAGTACCGCCCGTCGGACCAGACCACAAGCTCCTCCGCACGCCGGCCACCGCGGCTCACGATCATCCGCCGGCGGCCCGGCTCCCAGACGATCGCCAGCAGATGCTCCCCCAGCGTCTCCAGCGCGCGCTGGCCAGCCGCCCGGTACGCGTGCATCAGCGCGGACGCGACTCCCGTGCCGTGATCTCCGTCAGCCGCCCGGTCCCGCTCCCCGCGCGATCCCAGATCACCGAGCTCATCGTCAACAGCCCCGCCGGCATCACCCAGATCACCTGGGTTCCTCCGTTTTCCGAGGTGGACGGCGTCTCCGTCCGGTTTCCCCCCGCGCAGCGAGCGCAGCGGCACCGGCCGCCATGATCTCCCCGGCCGTAGCACGGTCACCGACCCCACGCCGGGGACGACCCACCCGTCCGCGGCATGCTCCGCGATCACGATGACCAGCCCGGACGGCCCCACAAGCACGGACGGCATCGGGCCGGCGGCGCTGTCAGCGGCCGTCACCACCCCGAACGGACCATCCAGGTGCACGCGACGCGCGGCGGGCAGACCGATCGAGGAAGCCGCGAGCATCCCGGTCAGCGCCGAGCGACGGACATCCGCGCCGTCCAGCCGCAGCAGCCCGCACACGGTCATGCCGTCCTCCCGCCCCGCGCACGCCCTAGCGGAACGCCCAACCGCGCTCCCGCGCCGGAACGTAGCAGCTCGAGGACCCGCCGACCGGGCCGTTGCGCCCGATGGCCGGCTCGTCCGCGCCAGGTTGCCCCGCGGGACCCGTCAGCCGGTCGGTGTCAGGCGACGTTCCACTCGTCGCGGGCGGCGTCCGCGGGGACATCGGGCCCGGCCTCCGCGCCCTCTGCTGGACGTCGGCGCTGGTCCGGGATCCGCTTCGGCTTACGCGGGGCGATCTCGGGCGCGGCCGGGCACTCGACGAGATGATCGTCGAACCCGACCGCCGACGGCCAGATCTGATGACACGCCCGGCAGTGTGCTGCCTCAAGATCGGACCAGTGCTCGGCGCAGCCGCCACAGCTCATCGCGGTGGGGAAGTCGCGCAGGCGCGCGGGCTGACGGGAGGACTCGACCGGCATGGGCAGCGCCTGCTGGGCGGACGGGCCCGGACGGATCGGCAACGTCACCGAAACGGCACGTGGGGCGGTGTTCGGCGCGAGCGGGGCCGGGATCGCGCGCCGACCAGTAGAGCGGCGGGGAGGCACCGGGCCATCCTGTCGTACACCGGCACAAGCGTCACGCAACCGGGCGTCGACTCTTCAGAGTTCTTGTTCGTACGGCCCGCTTTTGGCCCTTCCAGGCGGCCACGCAGGCCCGCTACCTGGGCTCCCGCGCGAAGGACCGCACGATCGCGCCGCAGACCCACCTGCGGGGCGCGTCCACCTCCCGGGGGGACCTGGCCTGATCGGGTGAGGCCGGACGATCACTTCACCGGTCCGTTCGGATGGGTGGTGGGCACCGGATCCCCCCGGACTGGTGCCCACCACCTACCGCACGCCGCCCCCGTGCCGGCGTGCGCCCAGGCCGCGGGTGTGATTGGACGTTGGCCCCCCGACCAAAGCGCCCTACCCCCGTCACCCGCTTGCCATCACCGAGTCTGCCGCCACCCCCCGATGCCGTCACGACCCCATATGCGCCGCCCGCCCGTCCCCCGCCCGGGGGTCCGGCCCTCCGGGAGATCCCGCATGGCCGGGCCCGAAAACCACGAAGCCCTGAACCCAGGATCGTGGGTTCAGGGCTATGCCGATGTCCCGAGACATCACAGAGCGGAGGGCGTGGGATTCGAACCCACGAAGAGGATCACTCCCCTTAGCGGTTTTCAAGTCGCCCCCTGAGGCGGAGGCGGACGAGTGATCCGCCGCGAAAGTGACTGCCCTGTAAGGGTTTCAGCCCCGCGAACGGGTGCGGACGAGTGCCCCGGACGGGCCGTGAGTGAGACCGGTGTCCGCACCGTGGCCGCACCGGGAGGCGAGTGCCCCCGCGCCCGGCCGGGCGTGACTCTGCGTCACTCCCCCTCGTCCGGCGCGGCCGGCCTCTTCTTGCGCGGGTGCTCGATGGCCCATGCCTTCACGGCCTCGATGTCCCAGAACCGCGCCACACCGTGCCGGAACAGCGGAGGCGGGAAGTCGGGCCGGTTGACGATGCGCCGCGCCTGTTCCGGCCCTACGTCCACGTGTTGCGCGATGTCGCCGGTTGACCACACCGGCCGGGGCTCCGTGCTCATGACCTAAGCATAGTGGGGTCACCCCACCTACCGTGGTAAGGTGGGGTCACCCCACCAACGGGGCGGCCCCGAACCGGTGATTCCAGCACCGGCCGGGGCCTGACGGACCACCTGCACGAACAGGAGACCCGCTGTGCGCCACCTTCTCATCTCCGCCGTCCGCCGCCAGGGCGCGGCCTTGCTTGACCGCGTCCGCCCGGTCGCGGAGACCGGCTACCTTCTCACCGGCCGCGCCTCCGCCCCGGCCATCGAGGCCGCCCCGGCGCCCGTCGCCGTGGTCCTGGCCGCCGGTGTCGCTTCCGCTCCGGCCCTGTTCGCCCCGGCGGAGATGCCGTCCGCCGACGTCATCGAGGCCACCGCCTCCGACTTCTACGCGGCCAGCGACGATGCCCGCGCGGCGGACCGCGCCAAGCGCAAGGCGCGCAGGCTGCTGGACCGTCTGCCCGTCGGCACCTACGGCGGATGGGCCATCGAGCGGGAGTCCTCCGGCCGGATGGTCGCCGATCTGGACGTGATCCGGGCCGACTACGCGGCACGCGGCCTCGACATGCCGATGAAGGCGGCCGGGCCGTCCCTCAAGGTCACCCCTGCTGTTCCGGCCCTGGCCGGTGTCGAGCTGGACAAGGTGGCCGCCTGATGTCGACCCTCACCGGCGCCATGCTCCGCGCGCTCGTCACCATCGCCCCCCGGGGCGCCCGTGGTGTCGAGCGGACAGCGGGCACCATCCACCCGGACGCCCGTCCCGAGTACACCGCCGGAGACGTCAGGCTTCATGGCGGAACCGTGCGGGCCCTGCTCTCCCGGGGCCTGCTCTCCGGCACCGTCCGCCCTGCCGCTCTGTGGGCGGCGGCGGAAGTGACCGACTACGCGCTGACCGACGCCGGATGGACGGCCCTTGCCTCCGAGTACGGGCGCGCGTGCAGGCAGGGCGAAGACGCCCCGGCGGACACCGACGCCCCGGCCGCCTCGACTCCGGAGCTTCCGCGCGCCTACCCCATGCCGGCGCCGGAGCACGATTCGCGGTTCACGTTCGGCCTGACGTTCGACGTCGCGGCCGTCCTGGAACAGGCGGGATACCCGCCGGTTGCGTCGGGCGCCGATTTCCTGGAACTACAGATGGCGCTGTTCCGGTTTCTGTACGCCCACGGGGAGGCGGCATGAAGCCGGCCGGGCGCATCGAGCGCGCGTTGGCCGCCGCCCTCCCGATCGTGTTGGGCGCGGCAGTCTTCGCCGTCGCCTTCGACCACGTGCGCGCCGTCGCCACGTGGGCCGGTCAGCCCGGGTGGTACTCCGTCGTCATCGCCTCGACAGGCGAGATCATGGCCGTTGCCTCGATCCTTGAGATCCGGGCGCGCCGCGCCTCCGGCGAACCGGCACGGTGGCCGGTGCTCGTCCTGGTTGCCTCCATCGCGTGGTCCGGCGCGTGCAACCTTCGCTCCGCCGCCGGTCTGCACGCCGATCCGGGGGCGTGGCGTTTCGTGATGGCCCTGTGGGTCGTGCTCGCCTTCGGGTTGGTCGCGGGCATCAAGGCCACCCGGGGAGCGCACCGGGACGCCACGGCGGAGCCTCCGACGGAGCGCGCGCCGGAGCACCTGGCGGAGCGCACCGCGCCGAACACCACGGAGGCCGTAGAAGAGCCTCCGGCGCCGGTGCAGGACACGGCCCCTGACCAGCACGGAGCGGGGCCGACGGAGCGCACCGCGCCCCGCATCGAAGCGGCCTCGAAGAAGCGCCCGGCCGCGCGTTCGAAGGCGACCACCGGGGCGCGCTCGAAGGCGCGACGGCCGCGCCGCACCGATGCGGAGCTGACGGCCGCCATCGAGGCACTGGACGACGCCACCCGCGACAGCGTGCGCGGCACCGCTACGGCACTCGGCATCGGCCAGACCCGCGCGCGGCGCCTGCTGGCGGAGCGTGCCGCGCGTCGCGCCCCGCTGTCGCTCGTGAAGGAAGGGGCGTCGGCATGACCGCCACGCCGGACATCGAGGGCGGCCAGGTGCTCACCGGGCCGTGGATCGCCCGGCCAGGACAGCAGCAGGCGGAGACATCCCGGCCGGTGCTCTCCGGGGAGGTGCTCCCAGCACGGGGCGCGCCGGTTCCCGCGCGGCCTCGACTGTCCGACCCGGTGCGGGTGCCCGCGTGGCTGTCCGATCGGGCTGTCGCCTCCCGCACCGTGCGGTACGCCGGTGTGCTGTCCGGCCGGGTGCTGCTACGCGGCACCTGGCGTGCACCGGTGGCGGTGCTCCGGGGCACCTGGCGTGCCGGCCGGATGTGGTGGCACTGGGTACGCGCGGAAGATGTGGCGATCGAGCTACGCGACCCGACGTCGGGGCGGATGGGCCGTGACGTGGTCGTGGTGCGCAAGCTCCGGGGCGAACGGTGGAAGATCACCGGTGCTGTCGTGGCCGGAGGCTCGATCGGCGAGATCATCGCGGATGCGATGGTCGGAGGGTGGGTGCCGGCCGCGACCGGCGGGGCCGTGGTCCTGGCCGCCGGTGTCGCGGGGCGGTACCGCCGGGCGCCCGGTGAGGCGTCCCCGTGGGCCGGTGAACCGGACCCGCGCCGCGACCTGGCCCCGGAGCATCTCAACGACGCCTTCCGTGCGGCCGGTCTCCTCAAGGCAGACACGGCGCTCGTGCTGTGCGCGCCGATCGTGCGGGACCGGCACGGGCGCGGGTGGGAAACCGTGCTCGATCTGCCCCGGGGTGCGGGCAAGACGGCCGCGCACGCCATCGGCAAGGCGGACGTGATCGCGGCGGAGCTTGGCGTGGATGAGATCCAACTGATCATGTCGCGGGTCCGGGCGCACGCGGGGGGCCACGGCCGCCGCCTGTCCCTGTGGGTCGCGGACGATGATCCGTACCTTGGCACGCCGATCCGGTCGGAGTTGATCGAGGCGGAGCGGTTCGACTTCTGGACGCCGGTGCCGTTCGGGCGGGACGCCAGGGGCAACCGGATCGACGTCCTGTTGCTGTGGCAGTCCGCGTTCTTCGGTGGCCTGCCGCGCCGTGGCAAGACGTTCTCGATGCGGTTGCTCGTGGCCGCCGCGGTGCTCGATCCGTGGTGCCAGGTGTGGTTGGCGGACGGCAAGGGCGGGGCCGACTTCCGGGCCATGGCCGGTGTCGCGCACCGCTACGTGGCCGGGGCCGACGTGGGCGACCTGGCCGCCTTCGAGGCCATGTTGGACGAACTGATCACGGAGATGTCCCGGCGGTTCGCGTTCCTGGCCACGCTGTCCGCCGCCGAGTGCCCGGAAGGCAAGCTCACGCCGGAGATCATGCGCCGGTACCGCCTCCCCTTGATCCCGTTCGTGATCGACGAACTACAGGAGTACTTCGAGGCGCTGGACGAAGAGAAGGACCGTAAGCGGGTTGTCGGCAAGTTGGCCCGGATCGCCCGACGTGGCCCGGCCGCCGGCATCATGCCGGTGTACGCCTCCCAGAGGCCCGACGCACAGTCGGTACCGACCAAGCTCCGCGAGATCGTGACGTACCGGTACTGCACGCAGGTCACGGACCGCACGTCGTCCGACATGGTGCTTGGTGACGGGAAGGCGCGCGCCGGTGCGGACGCCTCGATCTTGTCGGACTCCGAGCATCACAAGGGCGTCGGAGTGCTCGTGACCGGCCCGGATTCGTTCGTGGTCGTGAAGGCGGACCTGTTGGACAACGGGGACTACGAGCGGGTGTGCCAGCGTGGCCGGGCGCTCCGGCTGGACGAAGGCACCTTGACCGGGGATGCGTGCGGGGACCTGGCGTCCGCCGCCGCCAGCAGGGCGTACGTGATCCCCACGGTGATTGCTGACGTGCTCGAAGCGTTCGGCCGCCGGGCGCGGATGTGGACGGACGACATCCTGTCCGCGCTCGTCAACATCGACGAAGACGCCTACGGGGAGTGGACCGGCACGGAGCTTGCGGAGGCGCTCGAAGGCGCGGGCGTGAAGCGGACCATGAAGCAAGTCAAGATCGATGGCGACAACCGGGCGGGGTGGTTGCTCCGGGACATCGAGGGCGCGATGCCTGCTGACGTCCTGGCCGCGCGGCCGGTAGAGGGGGCACCCGCTACCGCGCCGGAGGCGTGAGGCGGGTCTACCGGCATCGGCCCGGCGGGCGGGGCGTAGAGGGGGCCCTCTACCCCGGTAGCGGGGCCGGTAGAGGCCGCAACCCCTTGCGGCGTATGGGAAGTAGACCCGGTAGAGGGGTGAGGCGGGGGCGTCCGGAGTGGCACCGGGCGCCCCCGTTCGCGTTCTCGCCCTGGCGGTTCGTCGGTTGCCAGGACGTCACGTGTCGACGGTCGCGCCACGGTGCCAGTTCTCGACTTCCGCCGCGAGCGTCATCACTTCCGGTGCCGAATGCCGGTACGGCCGGAACGCCTTCACAAGCTGAGCGAGAGGCACCGACAGCGACCGGAACGGCGTGGGCGACACTCACCAGACTGACGCACGGCGCGCGTTACGCGGGCTCGATAACACGCCAGCGTGCGTCAGGCTCGGGCCCGGTCGTGACCGTGGGTCACACTCCCCCGGGCCACCGAATCGGCGATCCCCTTACGTACCAGGCATTTTCGCCCGTCGATTCGCGGCCCGATCCGGCCTGTCCATACGTTGCGTGACGATTTGGGCGTGACGCCTGATGTAGGTTCTAACGCCCGATCGATAATCACTTCCCTTATGCACCAGGACCGAAACGCTAGGATCGCGCGCATACGACTACATACCCAAACGGGGGAACGTCTGTGCGTAGCTACGGTCCGCGCATGTCCATCGGTCTCGGCGGGATCAACTTTTCCGGTCCCGGACTGTCCTTCGGCGGATCGTCCCGCCGTAGCGGCCCCAACCCGATTGGCCAACTGATCATTGGCCTGTTGGTCCTGGCCTGGAAGTTCTTCGTCTGGTACTTGCTGCTGACGCTGTTGCTGTCCGTGTGGGTCGTGCAGTATCTCGGCTACGTTCCGGTTGTTGCCGGCATCCGCCGCTACCAGGGACAGCAACCGCTCTTGCTCCCGCGCCACACAAGGCCGTGGTTCGTGCGTCGACACGGCGGCCGGTAAATCGTCGGCCGTCCAGCCCAACAGCCGGTCGAGGCTCCTGAGTGGGTGTCTCACCCGAGACTGACGGAGAGGACGTCGGGTCCACAGAGACCGGCCTGTACCCTGTGCGACCAACGCAAAGGGGGGCGTTCGTGAACTGTAGGGACAGGTCAAGCCGCGTCATGGGAACGACCGTCGGAGTTCTCATGCTTGTCATGGCCCTGGTCGGCGGATGTGGCTCGGCTTCTGACGGGGCCGTCGAGGCCGCCGGCAGCCCGACCGCGGGTTCTGGTCAGGTCCAGGTCCCCGATGTGCTCGGCCTTGACCTCGACGAGGCCAAGGACCGCCTCGGGCCCGACCTCGACGCGAAATCCGTAGACGCCACTGGCCGTGACCGTATGCAGATCGTCGACAGCAACTGGCAGGTGGTCCAGCAGGACCCCACCGGGGGATCGGCGGTTCCGAAGGGCACGACCGTCACGCTGCACGTGGTCAAGGAGGGTGAGTCGGTATCGCCGACGGCCAGCCCGACGGCCACGGCGACTCCGAGCGGGGCTCCGCCCGCGACCAGTGCTCCGGCTGTCACACAGCCCGCGCCCCCGCCCGTGCCGACGCCGCGTCCGGCCGATCCGCTGCCCCCGGCTGACAATCCACCGCCCGCGAACGACGACCCGCCCGCCGCCTACTACGCGAACTGTGACGCGGTGCATGCGGCGGGGGCGGCTCCGCTCCATGCGGGTGAGCCTGGCTACCGCCGCGGCCTGGACCGCGACGGAGACGGGACCGCCTGCGACACCTGAGGGATCCGTTCACGCTTATTGGTATGAGAGGAGAGGAAGGCGCCTCGGAAGCCTTCAGGCCCACCCGGTGGCGTAGGCCATCATGGCCGGCGACCTGATGGCCCACCCCGTGGCCCATGGGCTACGAACTCCCGAGGCCATGGCGTAGGCCATCCTGGGTAGGGGTGGCGTGTCCGGCGCCCTGGACGTCGTCGCTGTCATCCAGGGCGCCCACCCGCGTTAGACCCGGGTAGCAGGGTCCGGCCCTGATGCGGATGCTCCGACTCCCAGCGCGCGGCCTTGATGGCGCCACGCAGGATGCTGCCGACGCTGTCCGGCCTCGACAGCGACCCGTCGACGCGGGACGCCCACGTCTGCCGGGTGGACGTGGCCAGTTCGGCGACGTCCGCCCCGTGGGTGCCCAGCACGTAGTCAGAGACCTGCGTACGGGCCCGCCGGACATACACCTTGTCGGGGCTGTCCCCGCGGTCGGCCGCCGCGACGCTACGCCGTTCCAACAGGTCGGCCAGATCGGAGACCATCGCGTCGAAGGTCTCGCGAACGTGCGCCTCGGCAAGCTCCACCGGGGTGAGGCGCGATTCGCCGTTGACGAACCGGAGAGTGTCCGACCGGTCCCCGGGGAGCATGGGGTGGTCGCGTTCGGCCTGCCGAAGGTCCCGGACGGCCCGGCGGAACGTGTCGGTGTCGATGAAGAGAGCAATGCCCTTCACGATGAAGTCCTCTCGTGTGCGTGGATGTGCCAGCAGGCCCCGGGGCCTCTCACCCCGGGGTGCCGTCTTCGTGGCCGTACGGGCCGCCTCAGGGCTCCATCGGGTAGTCCCCCGGGACGCTGAATGCCCCCGGAGGCACACCGACGATGTGGTCCGTGTGCGGGACGCCTTTCATGATCGACGTGAGCAGCGTCCCGCCGTCATCGTCGGACTTGATGAAGCACCCGATGTAGCTGTCGCCCCAGCAGCGTTCGCCGTACGGCGACGGCTGGAAAGCGCGCGCCATGGCCCCCCACCACGCTGCGCCGGTAGGGCGCTCTTCGGCCGCGCCCTGGCCGTCGGTGTCGGTCACCTGGCCTCCCGCTCCGCGCGCTCGATCTCTTCGAGCACCATTGCCCGAATCACCGGATCATCGAGATCGAGGCCCATACGCGCGGCCACGCGGGACAGCACGGTGACGACCGCTTGCCCCTGTTCCTCTTGGATGCGGGCAAGGCGCTCGTCAATCTTGAGTCGAGAGATCGTGCCCAGCACGGAGACTGACCGGTCCATCGCGCGTTCGTAGAGCGCAACCTCAGCTCGAAGCTGTTCCGCGCCCTGGCCGCTGTACCGCCAAGAGTTCCCGTCCAGATCGGCGAGCCTCTCGCGGAACAGGTCCTTCACGGACAGGATCTCACCGGCCAACTTCGCCAACGCCTCAAGCGCGTTGTCAATCGTGGGTGCCTTGCCTGCCCCGGCAAGTCGGGCCGCTGTCGACAGCACTTCCCGTTCCAACAGTCGCTCCTTCGCCTTCGTCTTCGCTTGCTTCGAGGCACCTCCGTGCATCCGGCACACAGTGGCGCCCTGCACCGCCCACGCCCGACATGGCTTGCCCGCGAGATCGGGCCGACTCTTCCCCGCACACCGGGCCGTGCACCGCTGGCGGAATGGATAGGTCACAGGATCACTCCCGATTGGATGGGTGCTCCCGTGCCCTCACCCCGGAGGACCGGAGATCTTGGCTCTACGGCCCTCTGAGGCGCGGCCATCCCGTAGGCGTAGAGGTGCCATGCCTGCCGGAGCAGCTCGATTTCGACATCGCGGGCACCGGCCTCGATGAAGTACGCCCGGTACCTCTCGAAGGACCCCGGGCCGCGGGGCCAGTCACGATCGGCCAGGACCGTTCGGGCGAGTACGCCGATGGGGTCGTGGTCGGTCCTGCGGAGGCGGAGCCACCCCCGGAACGACAGGTTGGCCATCGTGTATCTCCGTTTCTCTGTTCGTGCTGTCGAGGCAGCGGGGGATGTCCTGCACCGCCGCCGCCTCATGGCCGCCTCAGGGGGCTTGCCGGGCGGAGCTGCTGTGCCTGCCGGAACCGGCGGATGGCCCACCCGCGCCGGTTGTTCTCTCCGGGGGTGACCACGGCCAGGTGGGACAGCCGGACGCAGTCCCGCCGCCGGCACCGTCCGGCGAAGTGGTCGATGACCATGCCGTCCGGGATGGGGCCTCTGGCGTACTCCCAGATCCACCGGTGCGCCATCACCAACCGGCCGTTCTCGTCCCGGAACTTGCCGTAGCCGGTCGATGTGAGCGACCCGATCCACATGTGACATCCGTTCGGATGCGGGACCTTCGAGACTTTCGCGGCGAACCTGGCCCATGCGGTCACGTCGGGCCTCCTGTCGGGCGTCGTGGGTGTGTCCAGCACCGCGCGCCCTGCCAGGGCGGGGTATGCGGCGGGGTTTGAGTGGCCGGAGGCGGGGTTTGACGGCCGTCCGGCGGGGTTTACGGGCCTTGATCGTTCAAATCCGCCGCCGGGAACCCCTTTGGTTCCAGCCATGATCACGGACCGGCGGGGTTTAGCGGGGTTTGCGGAAGGGGTTCAGCCCCTACACGTGCGCGCGGGCGTATGCGCGGGGCCTCAGGACGAATACCTCTCGCGTAGGCGCTGGGCTTGGATCTAAACCCCGCCAAACCCCGCCAGAGGCTAGAACTCCTTTGGTACCAGCCATGATCACGGGGCGGGTTTGTTTGATCAAGGGCTCTAAACCCCGCCTTTGGCCTCCCAAACCCCGCCCCTGGCGGGTCAAACCCCGCCGTCGGGAGGCCAAACCCCGCCGGGCGGGGGCCGCTCGACACGACCCCCGACACGGCACGCGACCGTGACATCACTCGCCGTCGTTCATGGTCTGCTGCTGCGGTTCTTCGGGGGCCGCGTCGACCCACCACACGGTGATCTTGCGCTTCTTGTCCTCCCGCCGCCGGAGCACGTAAGGACCGTGCGGCCTGTCCACCTGACCGGCCAGCAACCGCCCCAGCGACTTCGAGGACGCGAACTCTTCCTTGGCACCTTGCGTCGGGAAGGTGCCCTCCCAGACCTCCCGGTTGAAATCCTCTTCCGCCGACCGGCGGACGACGGAGGCCGTCACTTCGTTGCGGCTGAACTTGCGGTGCCAGCGATGGAAGAACGATTCCCACCGGCTGTCTTCGTCGTCCATCTCACGCACCGCGTCTTCATTGGCCAGGAACCCCGGGATGCCGTGGTGAGCCAAGAATCCGCCGACGCCCTGTGCCCACGCGGTGAACTGCCGCATCCTGTGGGCCGATCGAGGCGCACCCCCGGCAATCCAATCCATCACCAGGACAAGCGCGTGATACTTCACAACGCTTTGGAAGTCCGGGGCCAGGATCTCCGTTTCAAGGTCCGGGATCGCGAACGATTGCGGGTCGCGCTTCTCCGGACGGGCTGTCTTCGCCTCGATCCGAGCAAGCACCGACCGCGTACGCATGTCTCCGCCAAGACGGATGTTGTTGCCGTTCGCCATCACCTGACGGTTGTTGACCGCCGACATCGTGCGGCTTGTGCCCAACACCCGATCTGACCACGTCGGAGACGTGAGGAACTGAGCCAGGGCGGCCGAATCAAGCTCCGTTCCTTCCTTCACGTTGTCGAAGGTGAGCACCGGTGCAGGCGCCACCATCGCGGCCGTCAGCACCTTGCGCATCTCTTCGTCGTTCTTCGGCCAGGTGAGCGGCTTAGCCCCGAACAGATGCCCCGGCATGGTGGTCAACAGCGTCTTGCCTGCCGATTGAGTCGGGGCCTTGATCAGGCCCAACGGAATCAGCGAACCAAGGTAGGGGCGCAAGATCTGAGACACCAGCAAACCGACGTAGTTAGCCAGGTCCGCCGATTCCACCCACGGGAAGTCCCGGAGAAGTTGGTTCAGGATGAAGTCGAGGGACTCCCCCACCTGGCTTGCCGTGGGCCGCTCCGGCACGCGCGTCATCTTCGTCTTCGGTGCGTAGAACAGGCCCGTCATCGGGTCGTATCCCTCGTCCTGCACGAGCGACCCGTCAGGGCGGAGCACCGGCGACCCGACGATGCCCAGCAGGGGGCGAACCCCCGGCCACTCCGTGCCGGACAACACCGCTTCGAGCACGCGCGCGCCCGGCATCTCCTCCGTGTCCCACTCCGAGACGGACGCCTCTTGCGTCACCTGGCCTGTCTTCTTGTCCGTCTTCGCCGGAGTGACGCTCTTGTGGTGGCGGACGACGCGGGCATGGTCGGCCAGGTGCCGTGTCAGCCCTGCCACGTCGAACGACGTCGACCGGTACGGCAACGGCGTGGGCTCTTCCGCCCCCATCGGCGTGCCGACGTCGCCGGAGACCCTGGCCAGGTGCGTCAGCATGCCCGCGACCACGTAGACGTCCGGCAGTTCGCCACCCATGATCGCGGCCCGAATCTCGCGGATGTCCGCCGGAGGCGTGTCCAGCTCGATGCGGGGTTTGCCCGTGACATCCGTGAACACGCGCCCGGCCGCTTCGCTGGCGGTCGTCATGCCGCCTCCCCGGGGTTCATGCCCTTGCGGAGGCCCGATCGGACCGTTGCCCGGGTCTCCCGGTCGGTCAGACCCGCCTGACGGCCGGCAGAGTGCAGGGCGTCCACGGCGCGGCTGTCCAGCAGGCCCGACGCCAGGTGCTCCCCTACGCGGCACGCTGCCCAGTGCAGGGCGAGGTTCCGTTCGCCTTCGGGCGCCTCGAAGACGAACGTCAGCAGGCCAAGGAGCGTCGCGTCTGCCTGTCCCGTCCGGTCGCGTCGGGGGCGCTCCGTGCGCGGCGGAGGCGGCGGAGGCGGAGGCGACAGCACCGGGGCCAGTTGCTCGGCAGGCCACGGGGCCAGGTGCCCGGCCACGTCACCGTGCAGCAGGCCGGAGACGTCGCCAGACCACCCGTAGCGGGGGCCGTCCGGGTGGATCGAGGGCGGGGCCACGACCTGGCCGCCGTCGCCCTTGACGTCGATCCCGGGGAACTCCCGACCGAACGCCTTCGACACCGACTTGACCTTCACGTCCGGGCCAGGGTGCAGGTAGTACATGTGCAGGCCGTCCGACCCCGTGATCACCATGACGGTCCCGGGGAGCGCGCCAACCCGCTCTTCGAGCTTGGCCAGCGACTCATGACCGCCGTTGCGTGGGTCGATGTCGAGCACCACGAGACCGGACCGCGCCCCGGTGACCACACCGACGTTGGCGTCGGGCCACTCGTCCCACCACACGGTGATGACCGCCGGATCGGTGCTGGCCGCCTCCGTCCAGCCGGGCAGGATCGGCTGTTTGCCCGGGGAGTTCACCGGGCCACCGGTGTAGACGTTCCGGCGCATCGTGGGGCCGTACAGCGGGTGCACCGGCACCCCGATCCGGGCGAGACCAAGCGCCCCTGTGAGCACAGGAGGCTTGACACCACGGCAACCGTTCGTACTCTGGTGTTCAGATCGGCTCGATCGATGGGAGGCCGCCCCCTGGCCGGGGCGGCTTCTGTCGTTTCCTGGGGTCACGACGCTTCCGCCCCCTCGTCCACCGGGGCGATGCCCAGCAGCGTCAGCAGGGGGCGCGTCGGCACCACGTAGCGTGCGCCGTGCTTGACCACGGGCACGGGGAACTCACCGGCCCGGACCATCTGCCGCGCCTTCCACAAGCCCATCCCCAGCACCGAACCGGCTGTCTCGACATCGACCGTGACGGGCAGGGCGCGGAGCTGACGCGCCGTCCAGCGGCCCCGTACGGGTGCCTTCGAGGCGGTCACGCCGCACCCGTCCCTGTGGCCTGCTCCTGCTCTTCGAGCCACGCCAGGACCACCGACCGCCGGTAGCGCACGACCTTCACGCCCAACGAGAACCACTGAGGCCCGACGCCCCTCGATCGCCAGGACCGAAGCGTTCCTTCGTGCACGGCCAGCAGGCCGGACACATCGCGGGTGGTCAGCAGGGGGTCCGGCGCGGGGGCAGAGGCCAGGACGGGCGTCATCACTTCGGCCACGAGACGTCCTTTCGCAAGGTCCGATCAAGCACCGCTCCGCGCGGTGCCGGTGCGGTCGAACTTCGACCGCGTGACCTCTGGAGTACCGCCCCACATGGACGTGTGTCAAGCGGCCCTAGTTCGTACCGTTGCGGACGCGGTACCGTCGTGTGTGTGGCAGACACGCAGACAGGACGACCGGTGCGGGAGGTCGTGGGAGAGGGCGTGCGACGGGCCAGGGAGGCGGCCGGGGCGCGTCAAGACGACGTCGCACGCGCCGCGCGCCGGTACGGGCTGACGTGGTCGCGCTCGAAGGTGGCCGCCCTGGAACGGGGCGCCAAACCCGTCAGCATCGAGGAACTGGCCCTGCTGACGCTCGTGCTCTCCGACGTCTGCGCCCGGCCGGTCACCGTGCCGGAGTTGATCGATCCGGGCGCGCTCGTGCACCTGGCGGGCACGCTCCACATCGGTGGGGAGGGTCTCGCCCGGGTGCTGGCAGGCCGTCCCCTCGACACCGGCCCCATGACCACCGCGGAGACGCTGGCCGTCGCGGACGCCTACCTAAGCGGCATCCGGCACGACCGCGAACGGGCACGGGCGCTTCTCCTTGATGAAGCCACCCTCGATCCCGGAGGGGAGGCGGAGGAGAAGGCCGCGCGACGTCTTGGCGAACCTCAGACGTGCGTCACGGCGCTGTCCATCGCCCTGTGGGGCCGGACCCTCACCGAAGAGCGGGACCGGATCGTTGCCGAACGGGACGATGCACCCTCCCCCGACCGGCTACGCGCGTTGAGAGGCCAGGTCACGCGACGCCTCGTTACTGACCTGGCAGAGGAGATCACCCGGCGGGAGGCCGCCCAATGAAGATCAAGGCCACGCACCGGTGCGGATGCCGCGCCCCGGAGACGAAGCAGAAATACCCGGCCGGTGAGTGCCCGGACGCCCGCAAGCGCGGGCACGGCTTCTACGCCGGAGAGTTCCGCGTGCCGAAGGAACTTGTGGCCCTGGCCGGGACAGAGAAGATCCGCTTCCGGGGACCGACCCGCAAGGAGGCGGAGGAAGACGGCGACCGGAAGTGGGCCGCGATCCGTGCTGGTCAACAGCACGTCGGAGACCTGACCACCGGCGCGTACCTCGATGATTGGCTGTCCCGCAAGCGACGGCTACGCCCGACCGCGCGCCGGTCGTACGCCGGTCACATCCGCCTGCACCTCAAGCCGTGGATCGGAGACATCCCGCTTGCGGCCTTGCGCTCCCAGCACATCGACGCTGCGTATCAGCGGATCGACGCGACGAACGCGGCCAGGGCGCGCCCGACCGGCCCGGCCACCGTCGCCCGGATTCACGCCACGCTGCGGAACGCCCTCAACGACGCGGTCAAACAGCGGATGATCCCGTTCAACCCGTGCTCCGGTGTCGAGCTACCGGAGTACGCCCGGCCAGAGATCGAACCGTGGGGCGCCGAAGAAGTCGGGGCGTTCCTCGATCAAGCGGCCGGTGAGCGCCTCTCCGCCCTCTGGGAACTTGTGGCCCTGCACGGTCTACGCCGTGGGGAGGCGTGCGGCGCGACGTGGACGGGGCTGGACGACGCCCGGTCGGTGCTCACGGTCTCCCAGCAGATCACGGAGTACGGGTCGGAGCTTGGTGTCTGGGCACCGAAGACGCGCTCCGGGCGCCGTGTGGTCGATCTGGACGCCACCACGCTTGGCTCCTTGCTCGCCCACCGGGTAGCCCAGGACACCGAACGGGATGCCATTGGCGCGGCGTGGGACAACGGCACCTTGCCGGACGAGCACGGGCGCCCCGTCCACCTGGCGGAACTGATGTTCACCCGGCCGGACGGCCGGCACCTCACCCCCGCGTGGATCTCTCAGGAGATGCAACGCATCGCGCGGCGCGTGGGCCTGCTGGCAACCGTGCGGGTTGCGGCGAAGGCCGGAGCATCCACGCTGGACGTCGGCACGCGGTACACGGAGCCCCGGGGCCAGTGGACGTTGTACGTCGACCGGGAGGCCGTGGGGGACGTGGCCGTGACCGGGGTGTCCCCGGTGCGCGGTGGCCGTGTCCGCCTGCACCTGGCCGGGCCTTTGTCGGCAGACGTGCCGGAGGGTGCGGAGCTTGGCCGGGGCCTGCTGTCGAGGCGGAGGCTTCACGATCTCCGGCACTCGTCCGCCTCGATACAGCTTGCCGAAGGCATCGACCTGGCCCTGATCTCGAAGAGGCTTGGTCACTCAACGCCAACGATCACAGGGGCGCTGTACGCGCATCTGCTGCGCCCGGCCGGTCAGGCGGCGGCGGAGAAGGTGTCCCGCGCGGTGCCGCGCGCGACGCGACGTCTGCACCCTGTCCGCACCAACGGCGAACCGGCGTCCGCCGGAGGCCCGGTAGCAGGCCCCGACGGGGCAAACATGCTGGTAGAGCGGAGGGCGTGGGATTCGAACCCACGAAGAGGATCACTCCCCTTAGCGGTTTTCAAGACCGCCGCCATCGGCCACTAGGCGAGCCCTCCTGACCTGCGGCTTCAGCCCGGTTGGCCCCGATCGTCCCTAGTGCCGTTCCGCGCCTGTTCCGCGTGACCGTCCGTGCCGTCGCCGGCCGGGTGGTCAAGGTCGAGTATCGCAGCTCCGGCGCCGGGTGTGCCGAGGGCCTGTTCGATCGAGCCGTTCGCGATGACCTCCTGGCCGTCCAGGCAGTTCGCGTACACCTTGAGCAGTACCGCGACCCCGTGGCCGAGCCGTCGCGCGACCTCCGTTGCCGGTACACCGGAGTTCAGCCACAGCGTCGCCGCCGCATGCCGCAGGTCGTACGGGCGCCGGGCCAGCGGCGACGAGGCCTGTTCCGCGCTCAACGCCGTCACCCGCGCCGTCCGCCAGACCTTCGCGATCGTGTGGTTCTGCAACGGGCCACCGGAGCCGGTACGGAACAGCCGCCCGTCCTCCGTCGTGCCGTGGGCGTCGATGTGGGCACGCAGCAGCGCCACCAGCTCCGGCGGGATCGGGACCGGCCGCACCGTCTTCACGGCACGGTGCTTGAGTTGCCGAGCGTCCCGGGCCGCCCCGTCGTCCGTCCAGCGCACCCCCGCCCGCGGTTCGGAACCGTCCAGGTCGAGTCGACCCCAGCCGGATGCGGGCAGCACGCACGACGAGCGGCGCAGCGCCACCACCTCCGATGGGCGCATCCCCGCGAAGTACATGCAGCCGTAGAACGCCACCAGGTGCCGACCGGTGGCCCCCTGGTCGCGGACCGCCCGCAGCAGCGCCCGTACCTGGCCGGGATTGGCGACCACCCGCCGGTCAACCGTCTGCGCGACCTCCGGCGCCGACCACTGCACCCTTGTCAGTGGATTCTCGGTGAGGTCACCCCGTTCCACCGCATACCGGAGAGCGTTGAAGAAGACGGCCCGCTTGCGCCGTGCCGTGGTCGCCGCCGCCGGCCGCCCGGTGAGGGTAGTCGACACGGCGTGCAGGGCCTTGCGGACGGTGTCCGGTTCGGCGACCGCCGACATCGGCAGCGAGGCCCGTTCCAGCCAGTCCAGGGCCTCCGTGAACTCCGGTGGCGTCTGTTCCTCCCGCCCGGCCGAGCTGAACGCCCAGCCGAAGAGCGCCCGCCGCAGGACATCGTCATCCGGTCGGCCACGGACGTTGCCGGTCAGCGCGATCGTGAGTGTCGTGAGCGCCTCCGCCATCGAGCGCCGGGAGGTCGCCGCCGCATGGGGCCACTTCATTTCGGCGTAGGCGCAGGCGTGCAGGTACCACGTCCGTTCGTTCAGCTTCTGGGCATCATCGACCGGCAGGCCGGACTCCTCATCAAAGGCGACGCCCTTACGTGCCTTGGTGACGAGACGGGAGCGGAAGCCGTCCGCGAGAGCCTTGGTAAGGAAGGTCCGCGACTTCTCCCGTCCGGCGACGACCCAGCGCACCTGGTACGGCCGGCGCTTCCCCTCCAGTTTCCGAACGTCCCAGAAGCGGACGTCGAAGCTGCTCATGCTGCGTCCTCCTCCAGTCCGTTGAGCCAGGCGTCAAGCCAGGAACGCCGGATGCGGACGTCCCCGTTCGGAAGCTTCACGGAGCGGGGGCCGAGACCCATCTGACGCCAGCGGTAGAACGTCGACCGCGGGATACGGACCTCCGCGGTCACGTCCGCCACGGTGAGCCATTCGTCCTGGGAGGATTGCTTTCCGGTCCTATTGATCACGCGACGTCCAGCGGGTTGCCGCCGGGCCATTCGATGTTGTCGCACCATGCGCAGCCGTAGCGGCTGTCGCCCATGTCGCAGGCGAACTTGGACTCGCCGTCCGGCTGTGGGTAGAGCCGGCCCTGTCGGGCGCGGGCGCGGTCGAGGTGCTCCCGGAGAGCCTGTTGCAGGCTCATCGTCGGGTGCCCGTCGTGGTCGGTGGGCATGACGAAGTCAGCTCCTTGCCGAGAGAAGAACGGGGAGGGGCACGCGGGCCGCAGGTGGCGTTGCCCGGTGCCGGTGGGGTTTCCGTTCTCTGGCGCTGGGATGGTCTGCCGGGGCGCCGGCCGCGTCCAGGGCGCTGCGCGTCGCTACGCGATCGGCCTACGGCCGACCCTGGACCCGTCCGACACCCCGACAGCTTCAATCGCCACCAGAGAACGGAAGAAAAATGGGGGTAGAGCAGGCAGGACAGCCGCTACACGCTGGTGATGCTGGCCGCTCCCGGGCCGCCCGACAGCTTCGCCGTCACCGGGGCGGTTGCCGACTCTCCGGGCACCTGCCGGAAGACGAGCACGGCGTCAACGTCGCCGAAGTGCTCCGTGAAGAACGCGTCCGCGGGCAGGGTGCCCAGGATCGCCACCAGGTCGCCGACATCGGCGCCGGGACGGATCGTCAGCTCGTGCTCCCCGGTGTCCAGGGTGCGCGCCGCGATCAACGGGGACTCACCGTCACCGGGGGTCCGCCACGCGCCGAAACCGCCAGAAGAGAAGATAGCCATGGGTCGCAACTCCTGTGTACGCAGGACTGGGATCAAGGTCCCGGGCGGGTGTTCGCAGCACCCACCGGGACCGCCCACGCTTAGCGATCGCTAAGTGCATGTCCGATGATGCGGTCCGGACTTAGCACGTGTCAAGTACTCTTCCGCCGTGGGACGGACGCAGCTCATGGGCACGGCCGAGATCGCCGAGCGTCTCGGCGTGAGCCGGGTCCGCGTGCACCAGATCGCCACCACGGATCCGTCCTTCCCGGAGCCACTCGACGAGATCAAGGCCGGAAAGGTCTGGCTAGCCCAGGACATCGAACGGTGGATCAGCGAGCACCGGCCGCCGGGCAGGCCCTGACCGGAAGGCACCCGGCAACCGAGCCACTCGGCGATCAGGCAGCGGCAGCAGCCGGAGGCGGTGGGCCGGTTACCGGAAGCCCGCCGGCATCGGATGTCGCGGCGCGGGCAGCGTCGAGTTGTGCCCGCCAGGCGCGGCGTTGCGCGACGGCTTGAAGGAGCAGGTGTTCGCGTCGAGGTGCGGCCGGGTCGCCGGGCCGTAGCAGGGTGCAGACCGTCCGGGCCGGATCAGTGCCGGGGCCAGGTCCACCCGCCGGGCCGGTGCCCGCGCCGGAGTCGGTGTGGCCGAGGGCTTCGAGTTGTTCGCGGACCCAGGCGATCCGGTCGGCCCGGTGATCGGCCAGTGTCTTGCCGGACCACTTCCGACTGACCAGGACACGCCGGCCACCGAAGCCGAGCGTTTCCCGCCGGTGCGCCTTGCCCCGGCACCGGCCCGGGACGAGACCCGGTTTCGGGTTGCGTGGCTGGACGCCGTAGCGCAGCCAGTTTGAGCACGTAGGCGCGCACGGTTCATGGCGCAGCGCGTCCGCGAGCCGTTCGACGTGGCGCCGGTGTGCGTCGGTCGCGGTGTCGTGGCAGGTGTCGAGGCTTTTGGTCAGGTACTTGCACAGGTAGCCGATCATCCGGCCGGTGTGCGCCGAGTTCGTGGTGACCCCGTCCGCGCGCAGTTGCGGGCCGAAGCGGACGACGTGTGCGGGTTCGTCGTCCGGGCCGATGGCGTCGAGCGCCTCATCCCACGTCGGCAGTGCCTCCCCGGTGTCCGGGTCGAGGTAGGCCCCGCTGTCCGTGTCCCAGACCGGGAGCGCCGTGTCCGGGTAGACCGGCCGGTCGCACGATGGCCACCAGATCTGCTGGTACGTTGCCGCCGCCACCTGGCGGAGCACCACCCGCGGGATCGTGCCCCGGATCGCCGCGTGTAGGTGCGGAGCGAGCCGCCGTTGCGGTTCGAGTGCGGCGAAGTACTGGACGTCCCAGCCGACACACCGCCGCAGGTTCTGCCAGAACCGGTCGATCAGCTTCGGGAAGTGGATGGCGTCGCGGGCCGCCCGCCGGTAGTCGTACGAGCCCGGATCCACCGGCGTGCCGTCGCTACGCACCCGCCCGTAGCTGTCGCAGGTCAGCGTCAGGAACATCGACGGCCGCCAGGCCGTGCCGTCCGGAGCTTCGTAGGTTCGGCCGATCGTCCGCTTCTCCACGGGGAGCCGGGGCAGGTCGGGTGCGTCCTGCCGCCGCCGGGTCGAGCGTGCCCGACGAGGACGATCCCGGTTGTCCGGAGCGGCCTTGCCGCGCACGCCCAGCGCGTTGAGTTCGTCGTCCACCTGGCCGATAAGTTCGTCGATCTCCGCCACGCCCGCCGGGTCGCCGTCGCGTTCAGCGTCCCGCCGGACGACTTCGAGATCCGCACGGAACCCGGCAAGAACCTTCGCATCGTCCGTCGGGGGGTCCGGGTCGGGAACGGGTTCGTCGTCGAGGTGCCAGCCTGCCGTGCACTGCGCCATCCGCAGCCGCCGCGCCCGTTCCGCACACGACGGGCATTTGCTCGCCAGGGTGGCCCCGCAGGGCACGGGGATGATCTCGGTTTCGCCGGTGTCGAGGTTGGTGCGGCGCATCGCCATCGGCCGGACGCATACGCCGTTCTCCACGGCGACGGCTTCGACGACCTGCCGGGCCAGGGGCATGCGCATCCGTGCTTCCCGGGATCCGGGCCGCGCTGGTCGATCGTCACGATCGTCACGGCCAGGGGAAGGAGCCGCGTCGGACGGGAGAGTGATGGGGCCGGTCAAGCAGCATCACCCCAGCCGGCAGACCCGTTCGCAGCCGGGCCGCCGGGCTCCTGGAACGGCCGGAGATCCGGCGTCCACCCCGCCGGGCCGGTGTCCGTGCCGTCCCGGTACGGGTCGAGGTCCGGAACCCAGCCACCGGCACCGCCGCCGTCCGGCCGGTCGGGCGTGTCGTCGAGGTAGGGGCTCAGGTCCGGTGTCCAACCGGCAAGGGCCGGGGTCGGACGGTAGGCCAGCACGGTGCGGCTGATCTCCGTGTCGTCGATGAACGACGCGCGGACCCGGACCGGTTCAGGCTGACCCTCAGCCAGCACGTAGCCGACGCCGGGCAGCGAGACCGGGATCTCTTCCGCCCGCGCGCCGCGGTCCCGGGCACCGGAGCCGAGGACAAGGTCAGCCTGTTCGGGTTCGGTCATGCGCAGCGCGACCCGGACCGGGAACAGGTCCCGGAACGGCAGTACTTCCTTGCGCGGGTCCTGGACCGCCGCCAGGACCACGACACCGGGCGCGCGTCCCTGGGAGAGCAGCAGCGGCAGCGCCGCCCCGATCCGCTTCTTCACATCCCGGTCGGTGACGTAGGCCGTCAGGGAGGCGATTTCGTCGACCACCAGGACAATCAGCGGCTCACCGGCCGTGGGCGTGTGCAGCCGAGTCCGACCCCGCAGCCGTGCTGTGCGCTGCTGCATGACCGAGACCGCGTCGTCGAGAAGATCCGCGATCTCATCCGTGGTGGTGGCGAACTGGGTGAACAGCGGTTCCCCGAACGCCAGCTCCATGCCTCCCTTGGGGTCGCAGACCCACAGCTCCGCCAGGCCGGCACGGATCGCCGGGCCCAGGCCGCGAATGATGGACCACAGCACCGATCCCTTGCCCGCGCCGGTTGCCCCCGCGACGAGGACATGCGTCCCACGGACAGGCAGGGTCCACGGGGATCCGTCCTCACGGCGGCCGATGGGCACCGCGGACAGTCCCGCGACGAGCGGACCCGCCGTGGCACTGGCGTCACTCGCCGCGGGTCCGTCGTCGAGGACATCGTCATCCCAGCCGGGGTCAGCGTTCTCGCCGTGTAGATCATCGGCGTCGTGGTCGATGACCGGGCCGGGGCCGGGGTGGTCGAGCCGGGTGGGGTGAACCGGCCGGGTCAGGGTGTCGCGGTAGTGGAAGTGCAGCCGGACGAACCGGTGTTCTTCGGCCTGGACCTGGCAGCGCCGGGCCCGGAACACATGCCGCAGTGCTTCGGCCTGATCCGCCCACTGTTCCGGGGTCTGGCCGGGGAGCAGTTCCACCCGCAGCGTGTCCGCGGCCCGGGTGGAGCGGATCGAGCGGATACGCGGGAAGTACTCATCGAACGTCACCTGGTCGCCGTTGGACGCCGGCATCCGGATGGCCAGATCGGTGTGCACCATCGCGGGCCGCCACCGCCGCCGGTAGACGAACGCCAACCGGACCCGGGCCCGCACCCACCGGGCCAGCCAGCCGAACGACCGCGGATGCGCCCGCCGCCACACGGCCGCGACCACCGTCAGCGCGACGAGGAGCGCCACCAGGCCCAGCAGGCCGAACCGGTGGGTGAACACGGCGAGCGCCAGGCCCAGCGGGACGGCGATCCGGTGCCGCCAGACCCAGCGCAGCCCCAACACCAGGCCCTTACCGGCCACCGCCACGAACAGCATCCACAGCGGGACCCGCATCCGATCCGGCCGGGACGGAATACGCGGCAACCCCCGGTCGCCGTTGATCCTGGACATGCCAAATACCACCCTTTTCAGAGCGCACGAAACGAGAGGGAGGAGGGAGAGGAAGAAGGGAGGAGCGGCCCGGATTGGCAGTCACTCAGAATCCTGAATCCGGGCCGCCTCCCCGAAGAGACCAGCGGGAGGAGCTGCTACGCGGCGCGGTACTCCGCGGATTCGACCGCTTCCAGCGCGGCGAACCGGAGCCGTTCGCATTCGATCAGGTAATCGTTCACCGCGGCGAGCAGCGCGTAGGCGAAATCCACCTGATCCGACGTCACCGCGCTACCCGCAGCCGAGACGGACAGGGTCGTGCGGCCGAGGGTCACCGCGAGGATCGGCGCGCTGTCCGGGTAGCTGTGGCAGCGGGCCGACCAGTCCGCACCCACGTGCAACCCCAGGTGCGTCGACGAGCGCAGGCCGTCCATGCTGCCGGGGCCGGTCGTCATGCCGCCACCCCCGGGTTCGTCCGACGAGCCGGGCCAACCGGACGCATCGACACTGCCCGCAGCGAGAACGCCTGTCGGGGCTTGGAACTGTTGGTGTCCACGTACGGCAGCACCGACAGCCCGTCGAACAGCACCGGCCGGAACGGCATCCCCGGCATCGCGTCCGGGGCGACCGGAGCCGTCTCGCCGAGGATCTTCACCTTCACTTCCGCCTGCCGGGCCGCCGGGTCCGGGTCGAGGACGCGGACCGTCCAGATCCGGGCGCCGGTCTCCTTGTCCCGCTGCTGTGGGTCCGCCGCGCCCGCCCGCACCTTGTCGAAGTCGTTCGCCGCCTCCACACCGAGCACGTACGCGCCGTGCGGGAACACATCCTCGAACCGCACCGGAATACGCCGGGGAACCGCCATCACGCCACCTCCACACATCGCAGACCGTCATCTCCGGCCGGTTTTTCCGGCCGATGAGATACACGATCCACCGCTCGGCAAGCGCGCATCAAACGCTAACCAAGCGTTGTATGTACGGGTGGTATGAGCCCCATGCGGGCCCGCATGGTTCATGCCATGGTGATATGAAGCACGGGTATGCGTTTCCGACTTCTTTGCAGGCCGCTAATATGCGCGCATGGCTGACCGGAAAACCGCGCCGGTGTACCGGACCAGAGGCCCCGTCGACGGTGAGGACTGGGCCGCCGTCGCCATGGCGCTCAACGAACGGATGGCGCGCCGCCGCATCGGTCAGCAGGACCTTGCCCGCCTGTCCGGGGTGTCCGTGTCCACACTGCGCGAGCTACAGCACGGCGCCGGCCGCCGCGTGCAGAACAAGACCCTTGCGTCGATCGCCCGCGCCCTGGAGTGGCCCGACGACCACCTGATTCAGGTGCTCCTGTCAGGCCCGCCGCTCGAGGACCGCGGGGCCACCGAGCCCACCGGGCGGGAGATCCTCACCGCCCTGGCCCGCGTCGAGGACCGTCTCACCGAGATCGTGACCAGACTCGCCGTAGTCGAGCAGGCCGTGACCAGGTCGGACGAGCCGGCATCGTCCTGACATGCCAAGGGCCGGATCCCCCCGACGAGATCCGGCCCCTGTGAACGTGCGCGATGTCAGCCCAGAGCAGCGGGGTTCCACGACCGCGGACGCCGACGGCGGATCACCTGTCGCCGCAGCGCATCCGCCACATCCGCCTTCCCCGCGGCGTACGCGTCCCGCTCTCCCTCCGTCATCCACCGCCGCCCGGCACCGTCCCCCACCGTGGCCGGGTCGAGTTCGAGCATGGAACGCAGGAAGTCCCCCGGAATCTGCCGCCGGGACAGCCGCACCCCAGCCGCCGCGTAGACGAGCACCACGTCCGCGTCCCCGTAGGCCTCCACGAAGTGCAGCCCCGCAGGCATCCCCGCCATCGCTTCCGCCAGCGCCGACGCGGACGAGCCCGCAGGAACGACCAGCGCCCAGGCATCCGCGCCCCACGGCAACAGGCCGACGCCCGGTTCCGCATCCGCCTGACACGGCCCGCTCGCCCAGGTCATCGCGAACCCCCGTTCCCCCCGCGCCGTGTCACGGCTGTCCCGCCCGTCGTTGGCTTCGGTTTCGGCCACACCGCCGCACCCCCTTCATCCGTTCTCATGCCGCCTCACGGCCTGGACGCCACCCCGCCCCGCGGAGGACGCCGCTCGACACGGGACGGGATGGCTTGCGAATCAGACTGCCCGGATCCGGATGGGTCACGAAACGTCAAGATGGAATAGCACTCAGTGCATGGGATTCCGGCAGTCCGCCGCTCGGCGAGCGGTCAGCAAGCGCCACACGAGCGCCTGATCCACACAACAACCGCGAACAGGCCATACCACCGTTGCATGGCCGGGTTAGTCTCTGCGTAGCGACCTGACCACCCGCTGACCATCCCAGTCGGCCCGCACCCGAGGAGATGGCGGATGGCCCAGCCCGCCCCTCCGTACACCGTCTCGCCCGAACTCCTCGGACGAGGCGAGTTCCGCGCCGCCTGCGAAGCCATGGACTTCCAGACGATCTTCCGTCTGATGCGCAAGTACGACGGCGCCAGTCAGGACCGCGTCTCCTCACCCGTCCGCGGCCTCACCCAAAGCCGCGTCAGCCGGGTCATGTCCGGAGAAACCCGGATCGCCACGCTCGAACTGGTCGAGCGCATCGCCGACGCCCTACGCATCCCCGGTGCCTACTTCCGTCTCGCCCCACGCCCGTGGGAAGCCACCGCACCGGCGACCATTGCCGAACCCGCGGCACCAGCGCCGACCGCACCGGACGAGGCCCGGACACCCGCCATCCCCGAACAGGCCGCCAGCCGCACACCCGGACCAGCCGCACCGGTCACGTCCGGAGTGGTGACCGGTGACGTCGTGGACCGCAGCCTGACCATCGACATCGACGTTGCCGACGACGGATGGGCGACCCTGACCTACCGGCACGAGATCTACAACGCGACGGCGACACCGTTCACCCGGTTGAACCGGGAGCTGTGGTTCGAGACCACCAACGGTCTGTTGCAGATCGAGGCCCTGCCCTCCCCCGACCGGAACATCATCATCCAGCGCATCCACGACACCGAGCTGAACGCCCGGTTCGCCTGCCAGGTCTTCCCCGCGATCCAGCCCGGTGAGTCCGCGATCGTCGGCTACCGCAGCTCCGGCGGACGGTTCGTCTACGACCACTACTGGCGGCAGTCGATCGTCCGGCCGACGGGCACGTTCACGATCCGGCTTCGCCACCAAGGCGTCACGTCGCTCACCCGATGCACCGCAACCGAGGACCGGCCGGACGGGTCGGAGATCTCAGCGACCGACGGCCTGTCGTTCTCCCGCGACGAGAACGGCGTCGTCATCGAGCTGACGCGTTACAACCTCCGGCCGAACCAGTTCGTGACGTTGCGATGGGACACCACTCATGCGTCTCCGTGACGCGGTAGAGCAGACCCTACGCGCGTGGGACGCCCACGAAACCGCCCGTGGCGCCGCACCGGTCATCGACTTCGACTGTGCCCCCACGGCCGCCCCGGTCACCGCCGCCCAGAGCAGGCTGGACGTCTACGACACGCTCAGCAGGCTGAACGAACGCGCCGAAGCCGAGAACGACCCGGTATGCGCCAAACAGCTCCGCGCGCATCTGGCCCATCTCGGCGCCTTGCTCGGCGAGCGGTCCCCGCTCGACCCCTACCTGAGCGCCACCCAGGGATGCCCCGCCGGCGGATGGCCCGACGAGTACATCACGGCCGTAGGGGACCGTGCCCGCGCGGCACTGGCCGACCTTGGGATTTCCTGGGGACCGGACACCGACCGCCAGCTCCGCGACGCCGAAGGCCCTGTCGACACCGCTGACGCACCGGACCTGATCCGGGCCGCCGCGGACGAGCTGGAGCCGGCCGTCCGGGCGCTTGCCGAAACCGATGCGCCGTACACCCTGGACATCACGACTGCTGACGTCGACGCCTACTGGGCCTACTGGCTGGACGGCACCGGCCACCAAGTCCGGCTACGGTTCAACCTCCGCAACGCCGCCTTCACCAAGACCCGGCTACGCCAGTTCGCGTTGCACGAGATCCTGGGCCACGCCCTCCAAAGCGCCAGCTACACCAGCACCGCCGAGACCACCGACGTTCCCTGGCCGCGTCTGCTGTCGGTCCACGTGCCGTACCAGGTGCTGTTGGAAGGCATCGCCCAGGCCATGCCGCTGTTCGTCATCCCCGACGACGCCGCGGTCACCGCCCGCGTCCGCCTGGACCACTACCTCCAGCTCGTCCGCGCCGAGCTCCACCAGGCCATCAACACCGGCCACTCCGCCGCCGCATGCGCCGAGCACGCCCGCGCCCGCGTCCCGTTCTGGACCGCGGGCACGATCGCAGACATCCTCACCGACCGCGGCAACGACCCCCAGCTACGCAGCTATCTGTGGGCCTACCCCGCCGGCATCGACTGGTTCGTCAATCTCGCCGACACCGCCGACACCGACACCGTGGGGAAGGTCTTCCGTGCCACCTACACACAGCCCCTCACCCCGAGCCAGCTCACCGACCTCTGGCCGACTGGCCCCCGCATCGGCGGACCCGGCGCCCCTGTTCGTCTACGGAAGCCTTCTCTTCCCTGAGGTGCTCCGCGTCCTCATCGACCGCGACCCCCACCGCACCCCGGTCACCGTCACCGGATGGCGCGTCATCGCCCTCCCCGAACGCATCTACCCCGGCCTCATCCACGACCAAGACGCCACCGCGACCGGCCATCTCTTCGACGACCTCACCCCCACCGAGCGGGAGACCCTCGACGCCTTCGAAGCAGACTTCTACACCATCGGACGCATCGCCCTGGACCACGACCGCCACGCATGGGCCTACATCTGCGCCGACCCCGCCGAACTACTCCCCGCCGCCACGTGGAGCCCGGACGACTTCGCCCGCGAGCACCTACCCGCCTACGTCGAACGATGTGCCGCATGGCGCCGCCGACACGAGGCAACCACATAGGCCGCGCGTTGCCGAAATCCCCGATTTAGAATCAAGATGCGGTGCAGGCCCGCGCCGCGCGGCGGCTGCGCGTGGCGCTGGCGCGCCATGCTCGCCGGCGCGTCGCAGGCAGCTAAGCGCCAAGCAGACAAAACCTCACTTGTATCGCGAACGCCGACGTTATTTCAACGGATAGATCTGTCGGTTCCGATCGACCTGGCGAGTTCCTGTATATGATGCGCGCGATCGGCGACCTCCGCACCCATTTTCCACATCGCATACTCATCGAACGAGAATCCGCTTCTTATAGCAGTCTGTAGTTCATGCTTGAACCTGATATCTGGCGTACTTACAGCCCAGCTACCCCCAATTTGCCTATATAGAACAGACTTACAAAGATTCTCAACCCAGATCCGCAGCCAGACTGCAACTTCAGGCTTTGGCGAGTCTAGACCATTTCCCCATCTAGCGAATTCGCTTGCGGCGGACGCGCTTTCCTTCATGACAACACTGACTTCCGGAACCGGGGTTGCCGCATTCTTAGAATCGCACTCTGCCGACGGAAGTTCGCGTGTCATAATCCAGTAGTAGCGCCCAGAATCCCAGCACACGAGAGGGGGAAGTATTGGCAGATCAACGGACTTCCTGAGCTGCACGATAACTTCATCTATAGCCGCTCGCGTGGCCCCATTGGGATCAGTCGTGCTAGTCATGCTCACTCCAAACCCCATTCACATCGCCACACGGTTCCATGATGAACGCCTTGACAAGACTCAAAGCCGGGATAGGCGATCGCGCGAGATACTCGATTCCGCCTCCGTTCCACACTCCTTCCTCCCGCTGTGGAGAGACGCCCGGCCCCCAAAGCTCGGGTATGGATTCCGGGTCGACGACCAGGCACACATCTCTTGGGGAGGGTAGCCCGAGCCTGTAAGGGGCGAGGCATGCACTGTATGCCACCGGAGTCAGCCATACATATGATTTCGGCTTCCCGATTCCGCATCTAACGATCTCCTCGAGATACTCTGATGAGGTGAAATAGAATAGAAGCGGATGCATCTCCTTCACCTTCGCGCCGGAGCGCGGCGGGAGTCCGCGAAGCTTGCACATTTCGGCGGAGGTCCGACTCCTTGGCTTGGCGGTCCACGAGACGATTCCCTCTGCAACTGCATCCGATCGGGCCACAACTATCTCCTTGCCGATAGGTACATCCCAGTGACGCTACGTACCTGCACGCATCGCAACACCAGGTGCCGATGCCCAATGGATGCGGCGTTTACTCCAGTATTGCGGTCCGAGTTCAAGATGCCAGGCGGGGCATGTCGCGCGATCGCCTGCGCGCGGCCGTGCTCGCCGAGCGCGCCACACCTCCAACCGCATGGTCGATACAAGCACCGCATGGTCGATACCGGTATACATCTGCAGATATCCTTGCAATCAACGACGGCGCCGGACGTTCCGCGAAGCGACACAGCTTGAATTTTCAGCACAATCCCGCCGACTGCTAAGAAAATATTCAAGACGAAAGGATTGATCGCGGGCATGCGCGGGCACAGGAAGCGCATCACGGGGCTTCACAGGTATGCGGTCGACTGCAGGCGCAGTCCTTGCTTGCCGGGCCAATTTGAGCGCCACAATCAGTCTCGGGATGCCGTCAAATCAAATCGCACGAGGAGGGTAAGATGCCTGATATATCATGGCAGGATCTGGTTGACGGAAAGCCGTTGCAACAGGATCGAATAAAGCTCTCGATCGCCGACAATGACGACCCCGACGTCATTTACGTCCGCCTCTCTCTTCTTGGTGCCGTAAATTGGTGGAAGGGCCTCGAGCTGAAGAATTCAAATGATCAGCGCGTCGGAGACGTTGAGGCGGAAGGGGCCCAAATAGGACTCGCCGAATTCGAATGGGACGCGGTCGATCAAGGTTCAATCGTACTCTGGAAAGCTAAGACTTTTGGAGCCAGGACCCCTATTTACCGCGTCCAGATTCCACCTGAAGCCCAAGGGAAGAGACTCTCCTTTAGGTGGGCCGCCGATTAAGAAGCCCTGAAGCGTGCCTATCGGCATGCGGACGGAACGCGTTAGGTCAGCGGACGTGACGGACGTCCACGTGCGTCACCGGATGATCCAGGTCTTGCTACGGATCCGATGCATCTCCACCGTCCGCCACGGCAAGCAGACCGCAGCGGATGGAGGCTAGGGCGGCAGCCGAGCCCGCGAACAGCAGCGGCCGGTCACGGCCTCGGCGGACAAAGCCGAGCCCGTGACCGGCACCGGCCGACGTCTATAAACACGGGCCGACGTCTATAAACACGGGCGGACGAGCCGCCGATGATCTCTCAATCCGCTGCCGCGCAGCTTCCGCTCCTCGGCGCTGACGCGCCTGCGGTGCGGGTCTGCTTGCCAACGAGCACCTTGGTCAATATCTGCTGTCGACCCAAGACCATGACCGCTGACGAGGCCACGGAACCGTTCCGCGTCTGTTCCGTGGACGCTTGTCAGCAGTTGGTGTGGGTGAGGCTCAGTGAGACCACAGCCAACGATCATTCCTGGACAACAGGCCAGATCGTGACACGTTCATCGAAGTCAAGGGGACCACGCGGCGGGTGTGTCGGCAGCCTCTGAGATGGTTTTCAAGACCGCCGCCATCGGCCACTAGGCGAGCCCTCCTGACCTGCGGAGACTCTGCCAGGCTGTGTCCGGCTTGCCGGAGTTCGTCTGTCATGTGCCCGCCGGGTACCTGACCAGGGTCTCACAGCCCGCGGCCGTGGTGTCCGGGACATCACCCGACTGTCTCGGTCGGGAGACGAAAGGCCCCTGACCCCGGCTCGTCAGCCGCGGCGGAGGCGGCCCTCGAAGCCGTCCCCGGCGAGTTGCTCGAAGAGCGCGCGGGCGCGGTCGTCCTCGGCATCGAGATGATCATCCATCGCCGCCTGGGCGTCCTGTGCGGTGAGGAAACGCAGGCTGTCCAGCGCGCCGCAGGAGCAGGTGACCTGCCACTGGCCGTCGGCCTCCTGGTCGGTCGTCGCGTCGGTGCAGCTGTCGTCGCCCAGCAGGAACATCGGCACGAAGCCGACGCCCGGTCGGCAGGCGCTCATCGAGATCTCGCCGCATCGCCTGTCCGAGGCCGAATGGCCATCCGCCGCCGCACGGGCGTCGGCTTCGGTCGGATGTTCGCCGTTGAGCTCACCGCACCGGCAGTGCACCCACCACGGACCATCAGTGTCTTCGTGGTCCACCGTGTTCTCCTCCGTCGTCGGCCTCGCGCCACGCCCATCGTGCCGGTCGCCTCAGGTGGTCCGCGCAAGATCGGTTTGATTGTGTCCGGCCCGGCCGGGCACGCCAGGACTGTGACCAGTGCCCATGCACCGAACACCGCGGGGCGGCACGATCGCCACACCTCGTGGGCGGCCCAGAAGCCCACAGCGCGCGCCGCACCCACGCCGCCCCCGTCCTCCGCGACGCCCGCCACACCCGCAGAGCTCGCAGAGCCCGCAGAGCCCGCGGCTGATCGGACGGTCCCGCAGGTCGACGACGCGACCTCTGCGGCGGCCGGCAAGCTCAGCGAGGCCCTCGAGTGGGTGGAGCGCGCTCGGGGCGCGCTGTACTCCTTCCACCAGCTCTCCGGCCGCGCCGATCTCATTCTCGGCGAGGCGCTGGACGCCCTGTGCGAGGCCGGGCACCCGCGGCTGGCGGCCGAGGTACGGCGGGAGCTGCACGGCCGCAACGTGCTGGACGGACGGTGGACGTTCCAGATCGTCGAGGAGTACGACGACCTGTACTACCGGCCGTTCGTCAGCACGGAGGAACGAGTGCGCGCCCTGCTCACCGACGGCCAGCGGCACGTCTACGAGGCTCGGATGAAGGCTCGCGAGCGTTCCGGGGCCGGCCGCGACCCCTGGGGCCCCGGCGCCTGATCGACCGGCTTGCGCGGGCGGTCCCGGCCGCCGTCGGACGTCCGGTCGAGCGCCGTGGCGGCGGCCGTCAGCCGGGGCTGCAGGTCGCGCAGGATGTCCAGGTAGGCGGCCCGGGAGGTCAGCGCGGCACCGGCGAGGATCTCGGGGCCGCGGTGCGCGCGGGCAGCCCTGTGGATCATGATCAGCCCGGCTGTAGCGGCCCGGCCGGAGCCGGCTTCGGGCTCGGGTGGCTGCCGCGCGGCGCCGAGGGCCGTGGCGTAGGCGGTGTACCAACGGCAGAGGTCCCGCATGTCCTCGATGAGGATGCCCTGGGCGACGGCGAAGCCGGTGGCCTCGGCGCGGCCGGCGCCGGCCGCGCGTGGGAGATCGGGCGTCAGATCGGGCGGCCAGGGGACGTCCCCGTTCCACAGGAGCTGCGCCGTCCGCCGGATACGCAGCGCGCCGGCGGCGATCGTCATCAGCGCGTCGACGTCGAAGCGGCCCGGCGGCTGCTCGGCGAGGAACTGGCGTACGGCGTCGTCGAGGAGGCGGCCGGCCCGGATCGCCTCGCGGGCGGCCGGTGCCACGGCCGGATGCTCGGGGGCACCCGGCGCGTGCGGGACGACGAGATCGAGGAACGTCACCGCACTTCGGTAGGCGGATTCGGCGTGGGTCCGGATCACGGCGACCGCACCGCGGGGCCACAGCAGGGCACCGACGACGATGCTCACCCCGAACCCGATCGTGACGTCCTGGATCCGTACTATGCCCACCCGCCAGCCGGCGGGTTCGACGATGTTGAACAGCATGAGCACGGCGACCGTGAAGCCCGCCTGGCCCAGTACGAACCCCGACCTGCGGCGGGAGTAGCTCCCGAGCAGCACGGCGAGCGGGAGAACCGCCCACAGGACGGCGGTGTGGGTGCCGACGGCGACCACGAAAAGGCCACCCACGACGATGCCGACTCCGGTGCCGGCGAGCGCGCGTACCGCGGCGGAACCGGTGGCCATGGCGTTCGAGCGCAGGACGGACAAGGTCCCCAGCACGACCCAGAAGCCGTGCTGGAGCCCGGCGGCCTGGGCGATGATCACCGCCGTGGTGAGGCCGAGGGAGCCGCGCACGCTGTTGCGGAACCACACCGACCGCGGGCTGGCGTAGCCGGCGGCGAGATCGGTCGCGGCGGTTCCCCGCTCGCGCACCAGCCGGCGCGCGTGATGGAACGCGTCCACGGTGCGCCGGACGGGACTCGCAGGCGGGCGGGGCGGGAGGAGGCCGGTCACCCGCAGCACGTTCAGCGCCAGTTCCCTGGCCCCCCGGGCCAACCGGCGCAGGTGGAACGCCTCGGCCGCGGCGAGGTCCGGTGGGCAGGCAGGCGCCGGCTCCCGCAGCTGCCGCAGCAACGCCGACCGCATCGCCCGCTCGGACCGTTCCAGTCGCGCGATCCCGAGCCGATCGTCCCCGACCCGCACCCCACCACCCCCGCCGTCGGCCCTGGCCCTGGCCCTGGGCCGACCGTGGTCGGACGGTCCGATGCGGGTGGCCGCCGCGCGCAGCGTCGCCGTGACGGCGGCGTGCAGCTCGGCGGCCTCCGCGGGAAAGCAGGCGCGGGCGGTCCGGTCCCGCTCCGGCCACGGAAGGGCGAACGGCACCAGCCAGTTGACGTCCATCACCAGGTGGCCGAGCGCCGCCGCACGGCCACCGACCCCGGTCGGGCGGTGGGCCGTCGCGACGAACTGCCGCCGCAGCCGCCGCAGCGCCGGCCAGAGATCGGGCGCCGGACGCCGCGACACGTCGGCCGCCGGACCGCGCGACACCGCCGCCGGCGGGTCCGGCACCTGGGGCTGCCAGCTCACGGCCGTCGCGAGCGCGTGGCAGACGTCCGCCGTCTCCGCGCGCAGGCGGTCCGGCGGGCGGCGCGGCCAGAGCAGCATCGCGGCGGTGATCGAGGCGACCGAGGCCAGCCCCCAGCCGACCAGCCGTTCCGGTATCGCCGAGATCGGGCCGGGTGTCATCACAGGCAGCACGAAGGCGAGCAACGCGGATCGGCCGGCGACGGCGACCTTGGCGTTCAGCACGCCGGAGAACATCACAACGAAGGCCACGACCGCGGTCATCGACGCCGCCAGCCAGGGCGAGCGCGAGCCGAGCGTGCCGAGGACGACCATCCCGGCACCGGTGGTGGCGAGCGTGAGGTAGGCGGTGAGCCGGGCCGGTCGGGGCCCGTCGAAGTCGACGAACTCGAGGAGCGCGTAGGCGCCGAACCAGGCGAACAGGCTCATCCGCACATCGCCGACAAGCGTGGAGACGAGGGCGAGCAGGGCGGGGGCGACGATCGCGACGCGGGCCGCCGAGGTGAGGCAGAAATGCCCGGGGTCGCTGTCGAATGCTCCGAACAGCCGCGGACGAGCCACTCCCCGCCACCACAGCTGTCGCATCAGAGTATTCGCTACCCACAGTAGCGGCGTGGGATGCGCGCGGGCCCTGCTTCAGACCACAAACTGCCTGCCTGGAGGCAGCAATCGGCACAATCTCGACCGAGCATCCCGAGCCCGGCTTCCAGAAGGACCGACTCCACAGCGCCCGACGCCACAGAGCCCGACCGGAACGACGTCCGGCCGGGCCCCCCGCAGCCCCGATCAGTCGACTTCCCCAGCGGGTCAGGCGACCCGCTGGGGGCCAGACTTCCCGCGGTGGGTCAGGCGTCCCGCCGCTTGGCGGCGGCGAGGCCGATCGCCAGGATGCCGAGGCAGACTGCGGCGAAGTAGATCAACGATCCCCAGGGCCCGAAGGGCAGGCCCCCGACCACCGGCGGCCCGTCGTTCGTCTCCGGCTGCCCCGCGACGATGAAGTTGTTCCCGACGATGAAGGGCAACCAGTCCTGGATGTGGTCACCGATGCGCGGGATGACCGGCAGCAGGCTCTCCGCCAGGAACAGGTAGACGAGCATGACCACGATCGCGCCCGCGCTGTGCCGGATCAACAGACTGAGACCGATCGCGAAGATTGCCGCGAGAAGGTAGATCAGCCCGATCCCGAAGACGTTGCGGTACTCCTGGCTGGTGTTCAGGACCAGCGGGGCGTCCGGCTGGATCAGGCGCGCGACGCCCCAGGAGGCCACCGCGGTGATCTCGCCGACGATCCCGGCGAGCCCGGCGACGACGACCGTCTTCGCCAGCAGCGCCGGCGTCCGGCTGGGAACGGCGAGGAACGTCGACCTGATCGTCCCGAAGCGGTACTCAGTGGTGACGGCCAGCGCCGCCATCACCATCATCACGACGAGCCCGAAGTTGTACGCGAACTGCGTCACGCTCGGTGTCAGATCGGCGAGGTCACTCGGCTTGGTCGCGGCGCTGAAGACCGCGGTGAGGCCGACGGTGAGCGCGACCGCGAGGATCATGCACCACCAGGGCGAGCGGGTGGAGAAGAGCTTGATCCGCTCGACGGTGAGCAGCGTCATGGCTTGTTGACCCCCGTCCAGGCATCGGTACCGGGGCTGGTAGGCGCCGGTACCGACGGGCCGCCGGGGCCCGATGGTCCGGCGGGTGTCGCGCCCGGAGGGGTGGGGGCGGGCACAGCGCCGGGAGGAGCACCCCCTGGTGGCACCGCGCCGGGCGGCGGGCCGGCAAACCCGGGAACACCGGGTGCGCCGGCCGGCCCGGTGCCGACGAGCGGCCCGGTGGGGCCGACACCGCCCGCGTGATACTCGACGTCGCCGCCGGTCATCTGGATGAACGCCTGCTCCAGCGAGCCACGCGACTCGGAGAGCTCGTGCAGGACCAGCCCGACGGTGCCGGCCAGCTCGCCCACCTGCTCGGTGGAGCTGCCGCGAACCACCAGGGCGGCCGGGATGTCGGTGGTGGCGGGTGTCTCCTGGACCGCCAGGCCCTGGCCGGTGAGGACACTGTGCAGCCGCTCCATCTCGGGGCCGCGTACCCGCACCGAGGAGTCGGACGCCGAGTTGATGAACTCCTTGGTGCTCGTCTGCGCGATGAGTCGCCCGCGGCCGATGACGATGAGTTCCTGGGCGGTCAGCGCCATCTCGGAGAGGAGATGGCTGGACACGAACACCGTGCGACCCTCATCGGCGAGCCGATGCATGAACTGGCGAATCCAGAGGATTCCCTCCGGGTCCAGGCCGTTCACCGGCTCGTCGAACAGCAGCACCCCGGGGTCACCGAGCAGCGCGACCGCGATCCCGAGGCGCTGGGCCATGCCGAGGGAGTAGCCCCCGGCCCGGCGCCCGGCCACCCCGGTGAGACCGACGATCTCCAGGACCTCGTCCACCCGCTTGGCGGGCAGCCGGTTGGAAGCGGCCATCCAGCGCAGGTGTGCGCGCGCCGAGCGGTTGGGGTGGACCCACTTCGCCTCGAGCAGCGCGCCGACCTCGCGCAGCGGCTCCTTGAGCTCCCGGTACCTGCGCCCGCCGATCAGGACCTTGCCGGCCGACGGGTGGTCGAGCCCGAGAATCATGCGCATCGTGGTCGACTTACCCGCGCCGTTGGGGCCCAGGAAGCCGGTCACCTTGCCGGGCTGCACCGTGAAGGTCAGGTCGTTGACGGCAACGGTACGGCCGTAACGCTTGGTCAGCCCTCGTGCCTCGATCATCACCCTCCTTTCTGGATCATTCGTTATTCCTCTAGCTAATTCGTCTCTGCCGTGGGGAAATCCACGGCCATCACTCACCGGATGGTGGCATCAGGGGCCGACACTTCCCGACCAGGCGAGCAAGCGGTAGACATGTGGCCTGTCGGTCTGGTGACAACCCGAAGCTTCCCCGCGGACAGTGAACAAGAACACGAGGCGCGGCAGCCATCGGGCTAACCCCCGGAAGCGGGGTCGAGACAGCCGCAGGCTTCGGGGAAACCGGGGGCCTCGGGCGACGACGGCCTCGCGGGCCTCGGAGCCGGACCCGCGGACCCAGAGCCGGACCCGCGGGTCTCAGAGCCGGACCCGCCCGGCGAGAATCTCCTCGGCCAGTTCGGACACCCGTCGGCGGCTGCTGCGCGCCGCGCGGCGCAGCCGTTCGAAGGCGGTGACGGCGTCCGTGTCCCAGACGGCCATCAGGTAGCCGACGGCCCGGTCAATGGGGACGCGGTAGTCGAGGGCGAACTGCAGCTGGCGGGCCAGCTTGGTGCTGCGGTCGGCGACCATACCGGCGAGCAGGATGCTCTCCAGCACCTGCCCGAACCGCTCGAGGGCCTCGCGCTCGGCGGAGGTCCACTCCCGGGGCGAGTCGTCGGCGACGTTCAACGTCCCGATCGGGCCGCCGCCCATCCGGATCGGCACGCCGAGGACCGCCCGCACCCCGCCGGCGAGCAGCCTGGGCCTGGCCTGCGGCCAGCGGGCCTCACCCGCGAGATCCGGGCTCACCACCAGCTCGTCCAGGACGAAGGACTCGACGCACGGGCCCTCACCGAGCTCCTCCTGCACCTGTTCCAGCAGGCGCCCGCTGCTGTTGCTCGCGGCGACGCTGCGCAGGGCCCGGTCGGCGTCGACGACGAGGATGCCAGCGCCGTCGAGCCCGAAGACGTCGGTGATCGCGCGCACGGCCTCGGACAGCAGCTCACCGAGCTCTACCCGCTCGGGGACGAGGTGGTGCAGCCGGGTCAGGCTGGCGTCCAGGCGCGCCTTTTCGATCTCCATGTGTTCTCCCGCGACTGGCCGGAGGGCGCGGAGAGGCACCGTCGGCACGACCGCCGACTACCACCCGCTCCACTCGCTCGGACGTGGTCAGCACGGCGTTCCAGGCTTCGGCGACGTCAGGGTAGAGCGGAACTCCAGGCGACGTGAGCAGCTTCACCATACGGTGCAGCAGCGGCCCCGCTCCGCTGAGCGCGACGGCGACCGCGCGGCGCTCCCCGGCGCGCCACAGCAGGTGCAGCACAGTGAGTCCGCGGACGTCGGCGAACACCCGGGACACGTCGAGCACCAGCCCCACAGGCCCCACAGGCCCGGGAGAGCGCGTACGCCGGGCGGCGACCGCGGTCAGCACGGCGTCGAGGGCGGCCCCGGCCGGCGCCTCGGTCGCCATGTCCAGGTCGCCGTCGAGCGCCGCCGTGGCACCCCACGGGTTCAGCCGTACCGTGATCTTCAGCGCCATGGGATCATCGAGAGCAACCAGGAAGCCCTCGGGGATCACCGGTCGACGCGCCCGGAACGCTCGGCGGGGTCGGAGACGTCATCCGGGCCCGCGCCGGCCGACGCCGGATCGGGCTCCTGACCTGGTTCACGCCGCCGCCGGTGGCGAGGTCCCACGTCGACCTGGCGACGTATCCGGCCGTCGAGCGCGGCCTCCCGCTCGGCCTCCACGCTCGAGCTGATCATCCCGAGCATCCGGGAGCGCTCGCCGACGTCCATGCCGGTCATCAGGCTGTCCAGCAGGCCGCCGCTCTCGCTCAGGAAGTTCGCGGGCCCACTCGCGGGCCCCGCCGCGGACACCTCGCAGGAGGCGTCCGCGGCGGCTCGGGGACGAGGTGCGCCCTCGGATCCATCGGGTTTACCGGCCGGGGCGGGAGTGGCCGGAACCTCGGCCGGGGCAGAAGGCGTGGGACGCGCCGAGGCATCGGCCGGACCAACCGGGGTTGGCGCCGCCGGTGTGCGGATTGCTCCCGTGCGGGCTGCTTCGTCGAGAAAAGAACGATCTGCGGGCATACGTCACACTCCGTGACAGGGCCGCAGACACAGGGCAGCACGAACTCGGTTCTGCGAAGGTACTACCTTCGCAGGCAAGACTGCCAGTGGATCTTTTTGGTGACCTCGGGGCCCCGAGGTCACCGCGAACCCGGCGGCCGCCTTTCCACCGCGGTCAGAGGCCGGTTCCGTGAGCTCCGGCGCCCGCCCGCGGCCTCAGGTCGAGCCCCGCGGCCAGGTCACGCCACTGCTCCCGCGGCAGCTCCCGGCTGCCGGTGAGGATCTGCGCGCAGACGTGATCCGCGCCGGCCGCGCGGTGCTCGTCCAGCCGTGCCCGGATGGTGTCCATGTCGCCCCACGCCACGAGGGCGTCGACCAGGCGGTCGCTGCCGCCGCCGGCCAGGTCGGCGTCGGTGAAGCCGAGCCGCCGCAGGTTGTTCGTGTAGTTCGGCAGGTCCAGGTAGACCGCCAGCGCGGCCCGCCCGATCGCGCGGGCCCGGTCGGCGTCCGTCTCCAGGATGATCTTCTGCTCGGGCGCGAGCAGTGCGCCGCCGCCGAGGATCTCCCGTGCCATCCGGGTGTGTTCCGGTGTGACGAGGAAGGGGTGCGCCCCGGCTGCCCGCTGCGCGGCCAGGCCGAGCATGCGCGGCCCGAGCGCCGCCAGCACCCGCGCCGAGACGGGGATGCCCACCGCGTCGAGCGCGTCGAGGTAGGACAGGACGGCGCCGTAGGGGTGGTGGTAGCGGCGACCCGTCGTCGCCTCGACCCGCTTCGCGTGCCCGGTTCCCACCCCGAGCAGCAGGCGGCTGGGATGGGCCTTCTCCAACATGCCGTAGGTGTCGGCCAGCAGGTCGACCGGTTCGGTCCAGATGTTCAGGATCCCGGTGCCTACACACAGGTTCTCGGTGGACTCCAGCAGCGCCGCCGGTAGTTCCAGGTCCGCCGTCGCGCCGCCCAACCAGACCATCTCGTAGCCGAGCTCCTCGAGCTCCTGGGCGGTGTCGCGACGTTCGGCCGTGCCACGTGGCCACTGCCCGGCGGGCATCCAGAGCCCGGTCCTGGCGACATTTATGGTCACTCGTGATCCCTTCTCGCTGGTCACATCGTCGTCATCGACGTCGCGATCCGATCGGGTCCTCCTACCCGATGCCGCGGTCCTCCTCACGTCTCGACGTGGTCCTGATGGGTATGTCACCCCGGCGATTCGGGACGTCCGTCCCTTGTCCGTCCGAGCTGCCAGTCCGGGTTGTCCACTCTGTCCACCGCGGTCGCGGGTGTCGTCGCAGGTCGTCGATGTCTTTCATGTCGGTCAACGGCCGCCGGCGACACCAACGGCCGCGAATCCACGGTGTCCGGTGACGGGTGTTCCGGCTGGAAGCCGGAATCCCGGAGCTCAGGTGACCCCACCATCCGGCCATGCGGTGCGATGATTCATCCAGGCGATCGGCGCTTTCGGGCCGACCAAGGCCTGAACTCCGGCGTTGCGTACTCGACCGGCCTTTACGTATTTGACTGATATAGCACACTTGGCCGGTATTGCGTATCTGACCGGCTTTGCGTACTCGACGTTTCGGCAGTGCCGCCCCGGGATGACCGGGATGCCACCACGGCGGCGGTTCGAGCGGGGAGGGCCCTGAGTCGACCATAACCACGAGAGGGGACAATCGTCACGGCCGACGGGGACCGTGCGGCCCCCCGCGGGACGTCGTCCGGCGAAACGGAAGCGAGTCATCCAGGTCGCGCCGCTCCCGCCCGGTGTCGACGGGCCCGCCCGGAAGTGGTGCTCACGCTGGCCCGATCGGGCCGTAGGCCGCCGTCTCCGGGTAGTGCCACGGCGCCCGCCCGATGCCCGCCCGGTGCTGTCCGCCGTCAACAGGCCGTCCACCGCCGGACGGGGCAGGCGGCGCGCGCCGGAGCCAGCTCGAAAAGCCTGCCCCACCAGGGATGCCGGTCTGGCGGGGCGGCCGGGTGGCGCGAGCGGGGGCCGCAGCTGTCCACAGCTCTCCACACACTTTCCACAAGTTATCCACAGGCTGTGGTGAAGTCATGGCCGGCACGCTCCCCGCCCCGGCCGCCCGCCCCGGCTGTGCCCGCTCAGACCGCTCCGAGCTCAGACCGTGCCCGCGCTCAGGCCGAGACCGGGAGGTCGGGGACGGCGGTCGTCTGCGACGCGGCCGCCTCGGGACGAAGGTCGTCGAGGGTCAGCGGATGCGCCGGCGGGCCGGCCACGACGATGCTGGACGTCACCTTGAGGCCCGGGCCGACGTGCAGCAGTTCCCCGCTGGCCATCAGCCGCCACCGTGGGTCCTCGTCCATCCGCTCGCTCTCGACGACCACCGCGGGGCGGGTCGTCAGGTCGACCGAGCGGACCCGGATCTCGCTGAACGGGCTGGCGTGATCCAGGTGACGGTTGTTACGCCCGCCCGGGGCCCGCTGGAGCACATGCAGACCATTCGTGTCGGGATACCGCAGCGCCCACAGATCGTCCCCGCTGGCCAGGATCATGTTGATCGAGTAGAGCGGCAGGTTCTCGGCGATCCAGTTCGCCGCGGCCGTGATGCCCGCCGCGACGTCGCCGTCCCGCGCCGCGATCTCGCGGGTGACCAGGGCGAAGTAGCGCTCCGAGTCGGTGTCGCCGAGCACGCCGGAGCATGTCGTGCCAAGCTCTGCGTCGAGCTTACCCAGCCCCTCGATGACCCCGTTGTGGGCGAAGATCCGACCATCCTGGACGAATGGGTGTGTGTTGCGGTCATCGACCCGCCCGGTCGAGGCGTGCCGCACATGCGCGACGAACGTCGACGACGTGACCTGCTGCGCCTCGCGGGCGAACGCCGTGTCGGCGCGGGAACGAATCGCCTGCCTGACCACCTCGGGCCGGCCTTCGTCGTCAAAGAAGCCGAAGCCCGCGCCGTCCGGGGGACGGCGGGTCTGGGCCCGCGGGCTGTCTGGCGCGTCCAGCAGCCAGAAGGTCGCCTGGATCCGCTCGCCGCCGCTGCTCATCGCGAACAGATGACACATATCAGACCTCCTCGCACCGCGACGGTCCCATCTCGGAAAGTGATGATCCACCACGCCCCAGACCGCGCATGTAGGGGAAGGTAGCTGACCGGTCAGGGTTCGTGGCGTCTTCTGGGCCATCCCCCCGATCCACGGGATCACGCCGGGCCCGGGAACGTGACATGTGTCCACTTGTGGCCTCATGCGGCCCTACCACTTTCCGGACAATCAACCGGATCAGTCGTAAAGCATCCGACGAGAAGCGGCCGATCGCGGACCGAAGCTGTCCGCTGGCCACGGCAGACTCGGGACATGCTCGAGACCTCGGCCCGCCTGCTCCGGCTGCTCTCGCTGCTGCAGACCCACCGAGACTGGTCCGGGGCGGACCTGGCCGACCGGCTCGGGGTCACCGCCCGCACCGTCCGGCGGGACGTCGACAAGCTGCGCAGCCTCGGCTACCCCGTGCACGCCGCACCCGGCACGGCCGGTGGCTACCGCCTCGGCGCGGGTGCCCAGCTGCCGCCCCTGCTGCTCGACGACGACGAGGCCGTCGCCGTCGCCGTGAGCCTGCGCACCGCCGCCGGCGGCTCGGTCGAGGGCATCGCCGAGTCCGCCATCCGTGCGCTGACGAAGCTCGAGCAGGTCCTGCCGACCCGGCTTCGGCACCGGGTGTTGGCGCTACACTCGGTCACAGTGTCCCTGCGTGGCACGAATCCCGCGGCCGTCGACCCGGACGTCCTGATGGCCGTGGCGACCGCCTGCCGCGAGAACCAGCAGCTGCGGTTCGACTACCGCGACCACAACGGGACACCGACCGCGCGGATCGCCGAACCGCACACCCTCGTCCACACCGGGTGGCGCTGGTACCTCATCGCCTGGGACGTCGGCCGTGGCGCCTGGCGCAACTTCCGCCTCGACCGCATCGCGCCGAAGACCCCGACCGGCCCGAGGTTCACCCCCCGGGACCCACCCGCGGACGACATCCAGGCGTACACGTCCTGGTCGGTCTCCACCGCCGGGTACCGGTACCAGGCCCGCGTGCGCTACCATGCACCCGCCGGGGTGATCGCCGCCTCGCTCAGCCCGACCTCCGCCGTGATCGAGGCACTCGACGACGAGAGCTGCCTGGTCCGGACGGGTTCCAACTCGCTGGACGCGCTCGCGATCTACCTCAGCCTCGTCGACGCGGACTTCGACGTGCTCGAACCGCACGAGCTCGTCGACCGCGTCCGCGAGCTTGCCGGCCGGCTCGCGCGAGCGGCACCGCCGCCACCACCCACCGACTGAAAGCGGCTCAGGATGGCTGCCAGGGCGGCGCTACGCCCCAGCCCCAACGCGGAACCGGCGCGTGCGGCATGGGTGTGGCGCTGGGCGTGGAGTTCTCGACGGCGAGGCGGGTGCCCCATTCGACATAGCCCATGAACGCCGCCCGGAACTCGGGATCGCCCGGCAGCCCGACCTCGTCCGCCGCGTCGACGAGCAGGCTCACCCACCGTCGGCGCTGCGGCTCGGTGATGGCCCTGCCGACGTGGTGGGCGAGCATGTTCTCGTACCCGCCGCGTTTCTCGGTGTACTCGGCCGGGCCACCGAAAACCTCGCCGAGCCACATCGCCACGTGGTGGGCGTGCGCCGGATTCATGCCCGCGAACAGCGGCGCGAGAAGGTCGTCCTCGACGACGGTCTCGTAGAAACGGGTAAGGAGCCGCTCGAAGGCCTCGGCGCCGCCGGCCCATTCGTAAAGGGTGGGCGGCTCGGGTGCTCCCCCGCCCCGCCCGGCGACCGCCGTGGGAGAATAGTGCTGCATCTCCTCGATGTGTTCGACGTACGGCCCGATCTGCGCCAGGAACTCACGGAACTCCGCGCTCCGCCGGAAGCCGTCCAGATGACCGGCGACCGAATCCCACTGAATGCGCAGGATGTACTGGACGTTCGTCTCGACGCAGCGGGTGAGCTCGAACGACAGGCAGTTCCGCGACCACTCGAGCACCGCTGCGGCTCGCGAATACGCCTTCTCGAACTCGTCAGTGCTGTGTTCCGGTATCCGGTATCGGATGTACTCGACGATCACAGCCGGATCACCTTTTCGCCTCCGGCGACTGGGGAGAACCCGAAACTATCAGCGGGAAACCTGGCATAGGCGATCCCCGGGGTACGCACAAAAAAGTGCGTACCATGCGGGCACGGCGTCCCGCGAGGAGTGGTGAGGAGTGGTGACGATGTCCCCGGACACGCCCCAGCCCCCGGGCACGGCGCGGCCCGGCCGCAGCTATCACTGCCACGTCGAGGTCACGGTCGACGTCATCGGCGGGAAGTGGACGCCGGTCGTCCTCGCCCATCTGAAGGAACACGACCGGCTACGGTTCGCACAGCTGCGCCGGCTCATCCCCGACATCACCGAGAAGATGCTGGCGCAGCGGCTGCGGGAGCTCGAGGCGATCCAAATCGTCGACCGGATACCCGTCAGCACGGCAGCACGTCGAGTACGCGCTGACGGCGCAGGGCCGGTCCCTCGGCCCGGTGCTGCAGGCGATGTGGGAGTGGGGCCGGGACTGGGCGGCCACGAACCGGCTCGCCGTCGATCCGGTCCAGTTCCGCCACTGACCCGCCCGCTGGCATATTCGGGCCCATGTCCGCGCAGGCGACACCACCCGCGACGGTCCGCACGGCGGCCGCGGCGGTCCGCACGCCCTGGGCTCCCGACAGGAGCGCCCTTCGCGGGCGCGTGGCCGTCGTCGCCGGTGCCACCCGCGGCGCGGGTCGCGGGATCGCGGCGGCCCTCGGTGAGGCCGGCGCCACCGTCATCTGCACCGGCCGCAGCAGCAGGACGGGCGTCCTGCGCTCCGACTACGACCGCGCCGAGACGATCGAGGAGACCGCGGAGCTCGTCACCGGGCTCGGTGGTGCCGGCATCGCCGTCCCCGTCGACCATCTGGACCCGGAGCAGGTGCGGCGGCTCGCCGACCGCGTCCGCGCCGAGCACGGGCACCTCGACGTGCTCGTCAACGACATCTGGGGCGGCGAGGTCCTCAAGGGCGGGCCGAGCGAGTGGGACACGCCGGTCTGGGAACACGGCCTCGACCGCGGGATGCGCATCCTGCGGCTCGCCGTGGACACCCACCTGATCACCTCCCACCACCTGCTCCCGCTGCTGATCGACCGCCCGGGCGGGCTGGTCGTCGAGGTGACCGACGGGACGACGGACTACAACGCGGCCAACTACCGGATCTCCGTGTACTACGACCTCGCCAAGGTCGCCGTGAACCGGCTCGCCTTCTCGCAGGGCCACGAGATCGCCCCGCACGGCGGGACCGCCGTCGCCGTCACGCCCGGCTGGCTGCGCTCGGAGATGATGCTCGAGGCGTTCGGCGTCACCGAGGAGACCTGGCGCGACGCCCTCGCCCCGCCCGACAGCGCCTCGACCGGCGGCGCTCCGACCGGCGGTGCTCCGCCGGACTTCGCGTTCTCCGAGTCGCCGCGTTATGTCGGGCGCGCCGTCGCCGCGCTGGCCGCCGATCCGGGACGGGCCCGCTGGAACCAGCGCTCGGTGACCTCCGGCCAGCTCGCGGCCGAGTACGGCTTCACCGACGTCGACGGGTCACAACCGGACATCTGGCCGCGCCTGGAACGTCCGGCGGAAGCCCCGGCGCCGGCGGCCGGTCAGGAGCCGCACGCGCCCCGGTAGCGCGTCCCGGGGCTCCACCCTCCGCTGGCCGCCCACTGACCGGCCAATATGATGAAGATCGGCATTTTCCGATGATCTCGACCGGTTTCTGCAGTCTCGACTGGTTTTGACGATCTTCATCCGGTTCCGGCGGTCTCAGCCGGCATGCCGGAACCGAAGCGGGCCGGCATCCGGAGGGCATGATGCGCAGCACGCCACCGAGGACGGTGGGAAGCGACCCGCACCCGCCGCCATCCGGTGGCCACGCACCGCAACCCGCGTCCCTCCCACCCGAGACGCCGACACGCGGGACGTCGGCGGCGGGCGGAACGTTCACCCGTGCCTGGGACGCCGTCTTCACCCCGCTCACCGCGCACGACCCGGACGAGATCAGCGGCTACCCGCTGCGGGCCCGGATCGGCGAGGGCGGCATGGGCGCCGTGTACCTCTCGCACACCCCCGGCGGACGACCGCTCGCGGTCAAGGTGGTCCGTCCGGAGTTCGCCGCCGACCCCGACTTCCGCGCCCGGTTCGCGAAAGAGGTCGCGATCGCACAGCGGGTGCAGGGCCCCTACACGGTTCCGGTCATCGACGCCGATCCCGACGCGGTGCGCCCGTGGATCGCCACGGCCTACGTCCCCGCCCCGTCGCTCGCGATAGCCGTGGCACGGACGGGTGCGCTGCCCGCCACGACCGTCCTGATGCTGATCGCGGGTGTCGCGGAGGCCCTGCAGTCCATTCACCGGGTCGGGGTGATCCACCGCGACCTGAAACCAGGAAACGTCATTCTCGCGGCGGACGGCCCGCGCGTCATCGACTTCGGTGTCGCGCGCGCCCTCGACGCCGCGACGGCCGCGATGACACAGACCGGAGCGCGCCTCGGAACACCCGCCTTCATGGCTCCCGAACAGGTTCGCGGGGCGCAGCTCGACCGATCCGGTGACATTTTCGCCCTCGGGGCCACCGCCTACTACGCCCTGACCGGCCGGCCGCCGTTCGGCGTCGACGCCGCCGTCTTCCACCGCATCGAGCACCAGCAGCCCGACTGGGATGGCTGCCCGCCGCAGGTACGCGACGTTCTGGCCCACTGCCTGGAGAAGGACCCCGCGCGCCGGCCGACCCCCACCGAGCTGATCGAGCTCTGCCGACTGATCGCCCCGATCGACCGGCTGACCTCGGACGAACAGTTGACCACCGGCGCGGGGTGGCTGCCCCCCACCGTCGCCGCCGAGGTAACCCGCTACCACCTCGCCCCGCTGCCCACCCCACCCCCGACTCCAGCTCCAGCTCCGTCCCCGGCCTTCACCGAACCGCCTACCGCCGCCCCCGCCGGAGCCGGCGGCATCCCAGCGGCCGGCGGCGTCGCGGCGGGTGGGGCACCGCGCCGGTCCGGCCACGGCCGCCGTCCCTGGCTGGTCGGCGCGATCGGCGCGGTCGCGTTCGTCGTGGTCTGCGCGCTCGCCGCCGTGCTGCTCACCCGCTCCGACGAGCCGTCGCCCTCCACGCCCATGGTCGCCTCGGCCGTGAACGGGCCCACGGCGGACCCCGCCAGGCCGCCCTTCGATCCGAAGGCGGGCCTCCCCGGTCCGGTGGCGCCCGGGCCGGGCCTGCCCGTTCCCGGCACCCCACCGGGTGGGCTGGGAGCCGGCGCGCCCGGTTCACCGCCCGCGGGCGCGGGCGGCCCCGCGACTCCCCTCACCCCACCGCCGGCCGCGACCACGCCGGGAGCGACCGCGCCACAGGCACCGGCCCCCACCCCGAAACCGGCGCCGTCCAGCACGGCCGTGAGCGGATGCCCCGGCAGCCCGAGCCACGGCTACAACGGCGACGGGTACGGCGTGCTGACCGAGGCCTCCTCGCTGCGCAGCGGGCCGTACGCGGCATGCGGCGCGGTCGCGAGCCTGGCCAAGGGCAAGAAGGTCTGGCTGCACTGCAGCGTCGTCAACGGCCACAACAACCTGTGGTGGTGGGCCCGCCTGGACGGCTCCACCACCGCCGGCTGGATCTACGACGGAAGCCTCAAGCTCAGCTACGTCGACGACAACGACGACGGCAGGACGCGGATCTACAGCTGCGACGGCACGTACGTCAACCGCTGACACCACTCGCCACTCCGCACAGCACCGCGCGCTGTCCGCCGGCAGGCGAATCGCTGTTCACGGTGCACATCCAGGCGATCGTCCCTGCCCCAGGAGATTCCGCCCGTTTCGCGTCAACCTGACCGGACATGCCGGCATCTATCCGAATGCGGCAACCACGCCGCAGAGGAGGACTCGATGACGATGTCCGATCGACCGGGCCGACGCCCGGCCGGCAACGGAACCACCCGCACGCGCCGGAGGCGGCACCTGGCCGCACTGACGCTCCTGGTCGCCGCGGTCTCGGCCATGATCCCCGCGCAGGCGGCCCTGGCCGGGGGAAACGGACCCCAGCCGTTCGTCCGCGCCCGGGCGGAGGCCGCCGCCAAGGCGGCCTACGCGCAGGCGTTCACCGGCCCTCGCCCAGGCGATACAGAACTTCCCCGAGGCGACACACACCGCCGCTGTGACCACGAGCGACATCGTCTTCACCGACCCGCGGCACGCGGCGCTTCGTTTCCGCATCGCCTACCAGGGCGGGATCGACTTCGGGGAGCAGAACGGTAACGCCCTGATCGTCGATGGCGAGTGGAAGGTCAGCCGCGGCACCTACTGCATGGTCATGGGATGGGCCGGCGCCACCTGCCCATCACCGTGACCTGCACATCACCGTGAGCTGCCCATCTCCCTGACGCGACTCTCGGCCGCCCGGTGGAACGCGGCCGGCGGCGGCCCGAGCGGGCTGCCGCCGGTCCGCGCGCTCCCAGCTCTGTCACCAGGTCAGTTGATGGCGAGAAGCTCCACCTCGAAGAGGAGGTCGGAGTTCGGCGGGATGACGGGCGGGAAACCGCCGGGGCCGTACCCGTAGTCGGGCGTGATGGTGAGCACGGCCTTCTCACCGAGGGAAAGCTGGGGAACCCCCTCGTCCCATCCCTTGATGACCCTGCCGACACCGATCTCGGTGACGAACGGCGCGCCCCGGTCACGGGACGAGTCGAACTGCCGGCCGTCACGCAGGGTGCCGACGTAGTGAATCGTCACCCGGTCCCCCTTCTTGGGGAAAGTCTTGCCGTCTCCCTGCGAGAGGGTTTCAATCGAAACGCCCATGCGATCAGCCTTTCCTCGATGGTGGGACGTGTGCCTGCGCCGGCAGGCTCCCCCGGCTGGAACCGGGCAAACTGCCACCGCGGACCGCCGCTCCCCCGCGGACAGGAACCGGGGGTGCCCCGGAAGTATGTCAGCGCACGCCACAGCATCATCGGTGCCGGTCGGTGAGGCGGAGCGCTGGGACGGCGTGGCCCTGCCGTCCGGTCGTCCGGTGCGCAGCCATAGGATCACTCATCGTGCCGGGGGAAACGGGCGGTTTCGCGATGGTCTCCGATAAGCATCACCGGAGGCCGGGCGCCCGATCATGATGATTGACCGAGCGCGGGTGGCGGCGGCGCTGCCCGGCTGCGAGCTGGGCGACGTAGGTCCTCGCGATGTTCGCGCACGAGGCGCCGCTCGACGCCGACAGGTTCTTCGCTGACCTCGACGCCGTCGTCGACCAGGGGCTTCCCGGTGAGTGAACGTGCCTGAACGGCTCAGCCGAAGGTAGCTCGACACGAACGATCCTGTTGAACGTGCCGCGAGGATCGGACGACTGCAGCGCACCGAGGCAGGACCCACCCCAAAGAGGGAGAACCACCCCCACCAGCCAACCAGGCCCGCCGCTCGGGGGCTTCGGGGGTCGCCCCCCGAAAAAACAACGGCCCCCCGGGAAGCCGCCCCCCAGGGGCGGCAACCACAGCGAACCGGCTCGAGCGGGCGACGGGAATCGAACCCGCGTTGCAAGCTTGGGAAGCTCGTGTTCTGCCTCTGAACTACGCCCGCATGGTGCTACCGCATCTTACTGGACTCGGGCGGCACGTGTTCCACCGCCACCCCCGGACTTCGCGCTCAGGCTGGTCCGCCCCCGGTCTGTCACCCTGGTCGGCCCACGGCCCGGTCACCCGTCGACGGGGTGGACGTCGGCCGCGCGGGTGACCTCGGTGCCGTTGCCCTGGTGCAGGAACCGCAGCGGCTCCCGGCCGGCGGGCTGCCTCGGGCGTTCCTGTGCCGGCACCGGTGGGACGTCCAGTTTGCAGGGCTGGTCGGGTGAGACGCGGACCTTCTCGCCGTGGTGCAGAATCGTGATCGCCTCGCCCTCGAGCACCGTGTAGGTGGCGGACGAGTCGACCACCTCGACGCGGAGCTGGCGGGAGCGCACGCGCAGGCCGAAGGCGAGCCGGCTGAGGCCTTCGGGCAGGCGGGGGCTGAAGGAGAGCAGCTCACCGGTGTCACGCAGCCCGCCGAAGCCCTCGACGAGCGCGATCCAGCTGCCGGCCAGCGAGGCCATGTGCAGGCCGTCGCCGGTGTTGTGCTCGATGTCCTTCAGGTCCATGAAGGCGGCTTCGCGCAGGTAGTCGTGCGCGAGGGACATGTGACCGCATTCGGCTGCCATGACGGCCTGGCAGCAGGCGGAAAGCGACGAGTCGCGGACGGTGAGCGCCTCGTAGTAGGCGAAGTTGCGCGCCTTCTGCTCGGCGGTGAACGCGTCGCCGCGGCGCTGCATCGCCAGTACCAGGTCGGCCTGTTTCACGACCTGCTTGCGGTAGAGGTCGAAGTAGGTGAAGTGGAGCAGCAGCGGATACTGCTCCGGCCTGGTCTGTTCGAAGTCCCACACCTGGTGCTCGGTGAATCCCTCGGACTGCGGGTGGACCCCGAGGCGTTTGTCGAACGGGATGAACATGTCCTCGGCGGCGTCGCGCCAGCTCGCGGCGGTCTCCGCGTCGACCCCGAAGGCCCGGGCGTGTTCGGGATGGCGCCGGACGGCGTCGGCCGCCCCGACGAGGTTCCGCTGGGCCATCAGGTTGGTGTAGACGTTGTTGTCGGCGAGCGCGGAGTACTCGTCCGGGCCGGTCACACCGTCTATGCGGAAACGGCCGGAGAGGTCGTGGTGGCCGAGGGAACGCCACAGCCGCGCCGTCTCGATGAGGATCTCCAGACCCACCTCGAGCTCGAACTGCTCGTCCTCGGTGGCCCACAGGTAGCGCAGGACGGCGTCGGCGATGTCGGCGTTGACGTGGTAGGCCGCCGTCCCGGCGGGCCAGTAGCCGGAGCATTCCTCGCCGTGGATGGTGCGCCAGGGGTAGGCCGCGCCGTCGAGGTTGAGTAGTTGGGCACGCTCGCGGGCCAGCGGGAGGATCGAGTGCCGCCAGCGCAGCGCGTCGGCGGCGGCGGCCGGCACGGTGTAGGTGAGGACGGGCAGGACGTAGCTCTCTGTGTCCCAGAAGGCGTGACCGTCGTACCCGGGGCCGGTGAGCCCCTTCGCGGGGATGGCCCGGCGCTCGGCCCGCGCGCCGGCCTGCAGGACGTGGAAGAGCGCGAACCGGACGGCCTGCTGCACCTCGGCGTCCCCGTCGACCTCGACGTCGGACCGGCGCCAGAAGTCCGCCAGATACTCGCGCTGCTCGGCGACGAGGCCGTCCCAGCCGGTCTGGCGGGCGGCGACGAGGGCGGCGGTGGCCTGGTCGCGCAGCGCCGGCAGGGAGCGCTGCTCGGACCAGCCGTAGGCGAGGAACTTGACCATCCGCAGGGTCTCGCCCGGCTTGAGGACGGCCGTCGCGGTGACCCAGCCGGTGTTGGGCTCGCTCTCCGAGGTGACACCGAGCGAACGCGGGCCGTCGAAGATGTGGTCCATCGCCGCGGCGACCCGGATGTCGCTGTGCCGGGTGCGGTGGACGAGCTCGACCATGGTCTCGCGGGCGCGGTGCCGTTCGGAGATGAGCGGCGACTCCAGGACGGCGGCGGCGCGCGGGTCGCCCCTGCGCCCCGGAAGCTGCTCGTTGGCGACCAGCTCGGACTGGATGACGACCCGCGCGGTGTCGCCCACCGGTTCGATCTCGTAGTGGATCGCGGCGGCGGAGCGCTGGGAGAAGGAGATGAGACGCTGGGTGCGGATCCTGACCCGCTGCCCGGCCGGGGAGACCCAGTCGGCCTCCCGGCGCAGCACCCCCTCGCGGAAGTCGATCGTGCGGGTGTGCGCGAGAAGGTCCCCGTAGCGGACGTCGAACGGCTCGTCGTCGACCAGCAGGCGGACGATCTTGCCGTTCGTGACGTTGATGACCGTCTGCCCGGACTCGGGGTATCCGTATCCCGCCTCGGCGTACGGAAGCGGCCGCAGCTCGTGGACGGAGTTCAGGTAGGTACCGGGCAGCCCGTGCGGATCGCCCTCGTCGAGGTTCCCGCGCATGCCCACGTGTCCGTTGGACAGCGAGAACAGCGACTCGGAGCGGGCCAGGTCGTCGATGTCGAGCCCGTGCTCGGTCAGCGACCAGGACTCGATGGGGTAGGAGGGCCTGCCGATCACGCGTCGCCCCCACCGGTGGCCGGGCCGGCAGACGCGGAGCCGCCAGACGCGGAGCCAGCGGAGGCCGGGCCGGTCGAACCTCCACCGAGCAGTTCGGCGAGGTCCTCGACCACCCGGTCGGCGCCGTTGCCGCGCAGCGCCTCGGCGTGGCCGACCCGGTCGACCCCCACCACGTAGCCGAAGCCACCGGCCCGGCCCGCCTGCACCCCGGCGATGGCGTCCTCGAAGACGGCGGCGGCGCCGGGGGCCACCCCCAGCGCCTCGGCACCGGCCAGGAAGGTGTCGGGGGCCGGCTTGCCGGCCAGGCCGCGCTCCTCGGCGACCAGGCCGTCGACCCGCGCCAGCAGCAGGTGCTCGATGCCGGCGGCCCGCACCACCTCGGCGCAGTTCGCACTGGACGACACGACCGCACGCGGCACGCCGGCACGCTCGAGCTCCTCCAGGTAGCGGACGGAGCCGGCGAACACCTCCACGCCCATCTCCTTCAGCTTCTCCAGAAGCAGGATGTTCTTCCGGGTGGCGAGCGCCTGGATCGTCATCCCGGACGGCGGGTCGCCGGGCACTCCGGGCGGGAGGTGGATGCCCCTGGAGTCCAGGAACGCGCGCACGCCGTCGGCGCGCGGGCGGCCGTCCACATGGTCGGCGTAGTCGGTGGCGATGTCGAAGGGGACGAACGGGTCACCGGACCGCCTAGCCCAGTTCTCGAGGAAGTCGTCGAACATCTCCTTCCACGCCGCGGCGTGGACGGCGGCGGTACGGGTCAGTACCCCGTCCAGGTCGAACAGGCATGCCTCGATGTGATCCGGTAGCCCCAGCATCGGTCCCCATCCTGGATCGTCGTCCGGCTGCGTCGCCAGCTCCCTCGCGCGGACCGGTTCCCTCTCCGCACGGCAGTTCCCTCCGCAGTCAGAGTGTCACCGAAGGCGATGTCCCGTGACGGCAACCTCGCACGCTTCCGGGATGCTCCTACCCGAGACACCACGACTCCCACACCGCGACGGCGGCGAAATCACCGCAGTCCGCACATCCCGCCATCAGAGGGCCGCGATGATCCACCGGGCTCGTGCCGGCAGGACGTCCAGGCGGCTGCGGTAGCGTCCACGAACGTGCTGCTGTCCGACCGGGATATCCGGGCCGAGATCACCGCCGGCCGCGTCCGGCTCGACCCCTACGACGAGGGGCTGATCCAGCCGTCCAGCGTGGACCTGCGGCTCGACCGCGCGTTCCGGGTGTTCCAGAACCACCGTTACAGCCACATCGACCCGGCCGTGGAGCAGGAGGATCTCACCGAGCTCGTGGCGCCCGAGGGCGACGAGCCGTTCGTCCTGCACCCGGGAGAGTTCGTGCTCGGGTCGACGCTGGAGGTCGTGACGCTCCCGGAGGACCTCGCCGGCCGACTCGAAGGCAAGTCGAGCCTGGGCCGGCTGGGCCTGCTGACCCATTCGACCGCCGGGTTCATCGACCCGGGCTTCTCCGGCCACGTGACGCTGGAGCTGTCGAACGTCGCGACGCTGCCCATCAAGCTCTGGCCCGGGATGAAGATCGGCCAGCTCTGTCTGTTCCGGCTGTCGACGCCGGCCGAGCACCCGTACGGCTCGGCGGTCTACGGCTCCCGGTACCAGGGTCAGCGCGGGCCGACGCCGTCCCGTGCCTACCGCGACTTCACCCGGGCGGCCGTGCCCGAGATCCCCAACGGATCACACGGCGCCTGACCGCACACACGACGACGGCCGCCCCCGAATCCCCGGGGGCGGCCGCGACGGCGTGGCTACTGCCTGATCCGCTCGCTACCGGTTCAGCTGCTCAGCGGCTCCGCTGTCGGCGTGGGCGTCGGCGCGACCAGTGAGCGGGCCAGCAGCTGCGAGACGTCGAGCACCTCGACGCTCTCCTTGGCCTCGCCGGCGAGCTTCTTCTCGGTGACGGCGTCGGAGAGCATCACGATGCAGAACGGGCAGGCCGTCGAGACCACATCGGGATCGAGGCCGAGGGCCTCCTCCATGCGGTCGACGTTGACCCGCTTTCCGATCTTCTCCTCCATCCACATCCGCGCGCCGCCGGCGCCGCAGCAGAAGCCACGGTCCTTGCAGCGGTGCATCTCCTGGCCACGGATGCCCGGGATGGCCTCGAGGATCTCCCGGGGCGGGGTGTAGACCTTGTTGTGCCGGCCGAGGAAGCACGGGTCGTGGTAGGTCACCGAGGAGTCGATCGGGGTGATCGGGACGAGCTTGCGCTCCTCGACGAGCTTGCCGAGCAGCTGCGTGTGGTGGACGACCTCGAACGTCCCGCCGAGCGAGGAGTACTCCCGGGCGAGGCTGTTGAAGCAGTGCGGGCAGGTCGCGACGATCTTCTTGACGCCCGTCTCGTTCAACAGCTCGATGTTGGCCTTCGCCATCTCCTGGTAGAGGTACTCGTTGCCGAGGCGGCGCGCCGGGTCACCGGTGCAGGACTCCTGGCTGCCGAGGATGGCGAACTCGACCCCGGCGGTGTGCAGCAGCTCGGCGAAGGAGCGCGCGACCTTCTTGGCCCGGTCCTCGATGGCGCCGGCGCAGCCGACCCAGTAGAGGTACTCGACCTCGTCCGGGATCTGCTCGCCCTCGTCGAGGATGCGCACCTCGAACGGCAGGTTGTCGGTCCACTCGGTGCGCGAGCGCGGCGAGACACCCCACGGGTTGCCGTTGTTCTCCAGGTTGCGCAGCATCACGCCGGCCTCGGACGGGAACGCCGACTCGATCATGACCTGGTAGCGGCGCATGTCGACGATGTGGTCGACGTGCTCGATGTCCACCGGGCACTGCTCGACACAGGCCCCGCAGTTGGTGCACGACCACAGGACGTCGGGGTCGATGACCCCGCCCTCCTCCGCGGTGCCGACGAGCGGGCGGTCCACCTGGGGCTGACCGGGCTCGGGGACACGGCCGAAGCCGGACTCGGGCACGTGGTGGTGCACCTTGTGCTTGCCGGAGCCGTCCTCGGACGCGCTGGCGGCCGCCTTCGTGGTCTCCTCGGCGCTCTCGCCGTCCTCGGCGTCCTTGGGCGCGAGCAGGTAGGGAGCCTTCGCGAAGAGGTGGTCCCGGAGGTCCATGATCAGGAGCTTGGGCGACAGCGGCTTGCCGGTGTTCCAGGCCGGGCACTGGCTCTGGCACCGCCCGCACTCGGTGCAGGTGGAGAAGTCGAGCATGGCCTTCCAGGAGAAGTCCTCGACCTTGCCGACCCCGACGATCGGCTCGTCCTCCTCCATCAGCTTCTCGATGTCGGGCGTGGTGCCCAGCGGGCCGAGCGCGACCGGCTCCCGCTTGAGGATGACGTTGATCGGCGCCAGGCCGATGTGCAGGTGCTTGGAGTAGACCACCAGCACCAGGAAGCCCATGATGATCGCGATGTTGAGGAGCAGGAACACCGTCTCGATGTGTTCGTTGGTGTGCTCCGAGAAGGCATCCAGCGGCAGGCTGACCAGCCAGGACGCGAACGCCCACTTGGTGTCGCCCTGCGGGTGGGTGCCCGCGTTGAACTGGGCGCCACGGGTGATCAGCAGGGTCACGATGACCAGTGTGATCATCCCGAGGATGACCCAGGCCGGGCCGATGTGGGAGCCGTAGAACCGGGACTTGCGGTCAAGCCGGGCCGGGGCGTTGCGCAGCCTGATGACCGTGAAGGTGATCAGGCCCGCGAGCACGGCGACTGCGAAGAAGTCCTCGAGGAACCCGATGGCCGCCCAGTGCCCGAACAGCGGAATGTGGAAGTCGTGGTCGAACAGGGCCCCGTACGCCTCGACGATCGTCAGGCCGAGGATGGTGAAGCCCCAGAAGGTGAAGGCGTGCGCCAGGCCGGGCACCGACCACTTGAGCAGCTTGCGCTGGCCGCCCACCTCGCTGATCTCGGTCCAGATCCGGGTCGGCAGGTCGTCGAGCCGGCCCTCCGCCGGTTGACCGGACCTGATCAGTCTGGTCAGCCAGAAGACGCGGCGGCCGGCCACCGCGAGAGCGATCAGCGTGATCGCTAGACCGATCGCGATTCTCACAGGTCCTCCATCTGTGCTATCCGGTCAGTGCTGACCGGTGTTGACCGACGACAACCGGTGCCGCCCGGCGACGCGGCGAGCCTACCCGTACCCGCCGGTAACTTCCTGAGCGCGACGGCCGCCCCACCCTTGACCATCAACGCGGAGCGTTCCGCTGCCACCGCGACCCGCGTGACGGCCATCGGGCCCACTCCGAAGCGCAAGCCTTCCCGTGACCGTACGACCCGCGACGAGCGGAGTGACCAGAGACACGTCACGATCACCGGACACGCATCACTCCCCCTCCGAAAGTCCCACAACGACACCATCCGGGGTGGCTCCCGGGGGCCATCACCTTTAGATCCCCCGCTCCCGACCCCGAACACCCCCGACCCTGCCACGACGTGGTCCGAGTGGGGCGGGATCGGGGACCTATTGGGCTGATCTTGCCCGGCGTGCCGGGGAGCCTGCTACTTTGAGTGGCAGACAACCGCCCGAACCACGACTCTCCGCACCGTCCGTTCTCGTCTGGCCACCCCACGAGCCCCAGGTGGGACCACATGGTCCAATCGCCGGGTGGCACGTGTTGTGGCACTCCGCCGGCCGGCGGCCTGTCGCTCGTGGATCATCCAGAGCGCTGATGTCAACTCTTGTGATGACCATGAGCCTCCCCGCACCATGGGTGGGTGCCTCGGTCCGGGCGGTCACGGGATCACGCCGTGACCGGGTCGGGCCAGAGGTTTCAGCCGGCCGGCTACAGCGCTGTCGCGACGACGCCCGGCGCGCTCCGGAGAACGGTCTCCAACCACGTTGACGACCCCTGCGATCCATGGTGGGCACGATGGCGACGAGCACCAGGCCGGCGACGCCCCGGGCCGGGCGGCCCGGGTTCTCCCAGCACACGGAATACCTGCGCGCGCGAGAGAACCAGGCGATGGTCCGACGCGACCGCCTGGCGCGCGAGGTGCCGCGCGCGGCCATCCGCGCCGCGGTGGTCGGCATGGGCCTCGGCCTGGTCATCGGGTTCGGGCTCGGGCTGCCCGGTCTCGGCGTGGCCGTCTTCGTGGTCCTGCTCATCGTCTGGCCCGGTGGCATCGCCGTGGCCGCCTTCGGTGTCTCGCCGGACGTCGAGACCCTGCGCGAGGCGGCCGAGGCTGAGCGCAAGACCGCCCGCGCGATCTCCCGGCTCCGCCGACACGGCTATGTGATCATGCACGACCGGGCCGTCCCCTACTCGCAGGCCACGATCGGGCACCTGCTGATCGGTCCCGGCGGCGTCATGATCCTCGGCAGCGACACCAACAAGGGCATCGTCCGCTACACCAAGGGCGGTGCCATGGTGGACGGCGAGTCGCTCAAGCCCGCGATCGACAAGACCTCATGGCTCGGCGGCGAGGTGCGCAACCAGGTCCGCGCCGCCCTGCCCACCACGAAGATCCCGGTCTACCCGGTCCTCGTGATGGTCGAGGCGAGCGTCCTGTGGAGCGACGGCGCGCTGGACGGCGTCACGATCATCAGCGTCAAGGACGTCGTCAAGTACGTCCGGAGCAAGCCCGGGCGGCTCAACCCCGGGCAGGTCCAGCAGGTCCTCGCCGCCGCCCAGCGGCTCTTCCCGCCGTACTCCTCCAACCGGCTCGCCGAGCACGTCGTCGTCGACCGCGACCAGTGGCTCACCCTGATGGACGCCCTGCGCACAATCCGCGAGCGCGGCGGCGACGCCTCCGAGATGCTCGAGCGCCTCGCCCAGATCGAAGCCGACCTCGGCCGCCAGGCCGATCTCATCGACCGCGCCGGCATGCCCCTCGCCCGGGCCGCCGACCAGCCCGACGGCCCGACCGACAGCCCACCGCCCGCTTCCGGGACGGACACGGCGACCGACGCGATCGGCCTGCTGGACGTGGACGGAACAGGCACCGCCAAGTCCCTGGAGGGACCCCCTCGAGCCCGCCCCGGCGAGGGCCGGCGCGGCCGCATCCTGGCCGCCGTCCGCCAGCCACGGGGCAGCGAGTCCATCAGCACGTCGAGCCGGCCCCGCGGGGGCGACGGCCCGACGACGGCAAAGGGCGACCAGCCCCCCGCCCCCGGCGACGACCGCGCCCACCCGCCCTCCGGGCCCGGATCCGGGTCGTAGGCCCGTCCTGCCGGCGCGTCTCGGGCAGCACGGCGACTCGAAGAACCTGACAGCCCCGCGCCCCCGACCGGCCGCACAGCCCTGATCAGCGCCACCGGCTCACGCCCGGGCTCCCACCCTCAAAGATCACCCCACAGTCCCTCCCGGGCAAAGCGTGGCGGTTGGGTGAATCCTGGCTGTCACTGAGCCGCCACACTTATATCGATCTTGATCCGAGTCGGCCTCGAGGGCCGTCCCGGCGCCTCACCGCGGCCACCGGCGCCCACCCCGGGATTCTGGATCTTGTCAGGCGATGCATGGCGACTGAGTGAGTCCTGGTGAGTCCTGGCCGTCGCTGAACCGCCGCGCTTTTCTGGATCTTGCTCCGCCGGGCGCTCCGGGGCTGTCCTGGCGCCTCCTCGCGGTGATCGGCGCCCGCCCTCAGGCCGCGCGCCCCGGAGCCCGAGGCCCCTGAAGCCCGAAGCCCCTGGAGTCCGAAACCGCAGGATGCCCGAAAACCCCGAGACGCCAAGGCCCCGGCATACCCGTGACGCCGGATGCCCCGCGACCGCGCGGAAGTCGCGACGGCACCGGCCCTGCATCAGGAGCGACGTCTCGACCACATAAGGTGATACTTGAGGTGTCCGACCCTGCAAGTCCGCCCGACGGAGCAATATTGAGTGGACAGGACTCAGGTTCGTCTGGTTATCCTAAGAGCGTCCATCCTGAGTCGACCGTACTCAAGTCGGATCCGGGCGCGGGTGCGCGCGACCGGAGCCGGGTGGCAGCGAGAGACAGCAGCGCCACAGTCGCACCACCAACATCCGCACCAACGCAGCCGCGCACACGACCGACGCTTCGGCGCAGGACGCAGTCCGGGGCTCACACCAACTAGGGCGTCCCGCCGGTCTCCACCAGGCGGGCCAGCATGATCGAGAGGCATACAGACATGGCACGAGCGGTCGGTATCGACCTCGGCACCACGAACTCCGTCGTGAGCGTGCTCGAGGGTGGAGAGCCCACGGTGATCGCCAATGCCGAGGGTTCCCGGACGACTCCGTCAGTCGTGGCCTTCGCGAAGAACGGCGAGGTGCTCGTCGGCGAGGTCGCCAAGCGGCAGGCCGTGACGAACGTCGAGCGGACCATTCGGTCGGTCAAGCGTCACATGGGCACCGACTGGAAGATGACGGTGGACTCCAAGGAGTTCACCCCCCAGGAGATCAGCGCCCGCATCCTGCAGAAGCTCAAGCGGGATGCCGAGGCCTACCTGGGTGAGTCGGTGTCCGACGCCGTCATCACCGTCCCGGCCTACTTCGACGACGCCCAGCGGCAGGCGACCACGGAGGCCGGCACCATCGCCGGTCTGAACGTCCTGCGCATCGTCAACGAGCCCACCGCGGCGGCGCTGGCCTACGGGCTGGACAAGGGTGAGAAGGAGCAGACCATCCTGGTCTTCGACCTCGGTGGCGGCACGTTCGACGTGTCCCTGCTCGAGATCGGCGACGGCGTGGTCGAGGTCAAGTCGACCTCCGGCGACACCCAGCTCGGTGGTGACGACTGGGACCAGCGCATCACCGACCACCTGATCAAGACCTTCAACGGCCAGCACGGTGTCGACCTCGGCAAGGACAAGATGGCGCTGCAGCGCCTGCGCGAGGCCGCCGAGAAGGCCAAGATCGAGCTGTCGCAGTCCACCCAGACCTCGATCAACCTGCCGTACATCACCGCGTCGGCCGAGGGCCCGTTGCACCTGGACGTCTCGCTGTCCCGGGCGGAGCTCCAGCGGATGACGCAGGACCTGATCGACCGCTGCAAGGGCCCGTTCCAGCAGGCCGTCAAGGACGCCGGCATCAAGATCAGCGACGTCGACCACGTCGTGCTCGTCGGCGGTTCGACCCGGATGCCCGCCGTCGTGGACCTCGTCCGCGAGCTGACCGGCGGCAAGGAGCCGAACAAGGGCGTCAACCCGGACGAGGTCGTCGCGGTCGGCGCGTCCCTGCAGGCCGGTGTCCTCAAGGGTGAGGTCAAGGACGTCCTGCTGCTCGACGTCACCCCGCTGTCCCTGGGTATCGAGACCAAGGGCGGCATCATGACCAAGCTGATCGAGCGGAACACGACGATCCCGACGAAGCGCTCGGAGATCTTCACCACCGCCGAGGACAGCCAGCCCTCCGTGCAGATCCAGGTCTTCCAGGGCGAGCGCGAGATGGCGGCCTACAACAAGAAGCTCGGCATGTTCGAGCTGACCGGCCTGCCCCCGGCCCCCCGCGGCATGCCGCAGATCGAGGTCACCTTCGACATCGACGCCAACGGCATCGTGCACGTGTCCGCGAAGGACCTGGGCACCGGCAAGGAGCAGTCGATGACGATCACCGGCGGCTCGGCGCTGCCGAAGGACGACATCAACCGCATGGTGCAGGACGCCGAGCAGTACGCCGAGGAGGACCGCCAGCGCCGGGAGGAGGCCGAGACCCGCAACCGCGCCGAGTCCCTCGTGTACTCGACGGAGCGGTTCCTGGCCGAGAACGGCGACAAGATCGAAGCCGGCGTGAAGTCCGACGTCGAGGAGAAGCTCAGCACGCTGCGCGGCGCGGTCGGCGGCACGGACATCGCCGCGATCCGCGAGGCGGCGGACGAGCTGACCAAGGCCAGCCAGGCCATGGGCGAGTCGATGTACGCCCAGGCCGCGGGCGCGCAGGGTGCCCCGGGCGCTCCCGGAGCCGGGGCGGGCCAGGCCGACGACGACGTGGTGGACGCCGAGATCGTCGACGAGGAGGACAAGAAGTGACCTCTGCCCACGGCGAGCACCGGCTGGACGACAGCCGGGCCGGCGGGGACGGCGGCCCGGAGGAGCCCATCGTCAAGGACAGGCGGCGCATCGACCCGGAGACCGGCCAGGTCCGTGGGACCGCCGCCGGTGCGGCCGCCCCCGGCACCGAGCCCCTGGGCCCGGCCGGGGCGGGCCCGGCCGACGCCGACTCCGAGCTGGTCGCGTCGCTGCGCGGCCAGCTGGGCGAGCGGACCGCCGACCTGCAGCGGCTCAAGGCCGAGTTCGACAACTACCGCCGGCGCGCCGCGCGCGAGCGCGACGCCGCCGGTGACCAGGCCGTCTCCAAGCTGCTCGGCGGGCTGCTCGGGGTACTCGACGACATCGGCCGCGCCCGCGACCACGGTGATCTCGAGGGGCCGTTCAAGGCCATCGCCGAGGCGCTGGAGACCGCGCTGGAGTCGACGGGCCTGGAGCGGTTCGGCGCGCCGGGCGAGGTGTTCGACCCGCACCTGCACCACGCCCTGATGCACTCGTACCGGTCGGACGTCGCCGAGACGACCTGCGTGGAGATCTTCCGGGCGGGTTACCGCCGGGGGGACTTCGTGCTCCGGGCCGCGCAGGTCGCGGTCGCGGAACCGTCCGAGGACGGCGGTGACGCGCTGTACGAGGACGGGCCGGACGCGGGCATCTCGGACCGGGTGACCGAGGTCGGGCCACCCGGGGAGTATGACGCCGCCGAGGGTCAGCCGGCCGCCGGCGCGTCTCCCGGAAGGGAGAACGCTCCCCTGCCGGACGACACCGGCAGTGTTCCGGGTCCGGACCGCGGGGGACCGACCGTCAGCGCCGACTGAAGAGATGGCCTACTGAACCATGCCGATGGACCGTTCGCGTGCCTCCCGCCCGGTGCTCAGCGCCGGGCGGGACGGCTCGTTCCGACCTGACCGGCGGCCGGCTGGCCCTCGGCGCCCGGATGCTCCCGATGCCCGCGCGCCGGGCTCTTTCATGACGGAAGGAGGGGCGCCGTGAGTGTTCGCGACATGGTTGAGAAGGACTACTACGCCGCTCTCGGTGTCCCCAAGGACGCGTCCGCGGCCGACATCAAGAAGGCGTACCGCAAGCTCGCCCGGGAGCTGCACCCGGACAAGAACCCCGGGGATGTGAAGGCGGAGGCACGCTTCAAGGAGGTGTCCGAGGCCTACGACGTCCTCTCCGACGAGAACCGCCGGCGGGAGTACGACGAGGCCCGGGCGCTGTTCGCCTCCGGCTCCCACCCGGGTGCGGGTGGGCGCGGCGGCGGCATGGGCGGGTTCGGGACGCCGGGCGGCTACGGCCCGGGTGCCGGGAACCTGAACCTCGACGACCTGCTCAACGGCAACGGCGGCGGCGGGCTCGGCGGGATCTTCGACAACCTCTTCCAGCGGTCACCGACCGGGCGCGCCCCGCGCCGCGGCACGGACATCGCGGCGGAGGTGACCATCTCGTTCGAGAAGTCGCTGACCGGCCTCGAGGCGACGGTGCGGCTGCCCGGGGCCGCCACCTGCGCCACCTGCGCCGGCATCGGGGCCCGCCCCGGGACGTCCCCCCGGACGTGCCCGGTCTGCCGGGGCCTCGGCGTGATCTCCCGGTCGCAGGGCGGGTTCGCGCTGTCCGAGCCGTGCCGCGACTGCCTGGGCAAGGGCAGCCTGATCGACCACCCCTGCCCCGACTGCCACGGCACCGGCCGCCGCGAGCGCGAGCAGCGCATCCGCATCCCGGCCGGGGTCAGCGACGGTCAGCGCCTGCGGGTACGCGGGCGCGGCTCGCCCGGCGAGCGCGGCGGCGCGGCCGGTGACCTCGAGGTCACCGTGCACGTGCAGAGCCATCCCGTGTTCGGGCGGGAGGGCCACAACCTGACGATCAACCTGCCGGTGACGATCACCGAGGCGGCCCTGGGCGCCTCGGTGAAGGTACCGACGATCGACGGCACCCCGCTGACGGTCAAGGTTCCGGCCGGCACCTCGAGCGGACGGCGGCTGCGTGCCCGCAACCGGGGCGTCCCGCGCCCCGGCGGGGAGAACGGTGACCTCATCGTGACGCTCGAGGTGACCGTTCCCAAGCCGTCCGAGCTCTCGCCCAAGGCGCGCACCGCGCTCCAGGAGTTCGCGCGGGCGCATCCCGAGGACCCTCGTGAATCCCTGATAGCCCAGATGGAGGGACGGGCATGAACGCGCGTCCGAACCGTACGTCCGATCCGCCGCGCTCCCCGCGCGGCGCGGGTGCAGGCCCCGGAACGAGGGCTGCCGGGCCGGCGGTGGGCGGGGGCCCCGCCGGCATGGTGCCGCCGTCTCCCGGCAGAAACAGCCCCATGAACGGGAGTGGCACGGTGCACGACCCCGGTGCCACCTATTACCAGCCGCCCGGCCCCGCGGCCGGCCCGGCGCACGACGACGACGCCCCGGTGTACGTGATCTCCATCGCGGCGCAGCTCGCCGGGATGCATCCCCAGACACTGCGGTCGTACGACCGGCTCGGGCTGGTGACCCCCGGCCGTACGGCGGGCCGCGGCCGGCGCTACTCCGCCCGTGACGTCGCCCTGCTGCGCGAGGTCCAGCGCCTCTCCCAGGAGGAGGGCGTCAACCTCGAGGGCATCCGGCAGATTCTGCACCTTGGTGCCCAGGTGGTCGCGTTGCAGGCGCAGGTCCGTCAGCTGGCGGAGGAGCTCGCCGAGGCCCGGGCCGACGCGGACCGCCGGGTGGCCGAGGCCCACGCCAGCCACCGGCGCGACCTCGTCCCCATCGAGCGAGGCGCGGTCGTCGTCTGGCGACCGGGCCATCGCCGCTGACCCCGACCCCACCAGACACAGAGTCCGAAGACCAGGTCCGAAGCCCGGTCCGATGCCGACGACAAGTCCGACACGGGTGCCGGTACCGGGCGCCGGTACCGGGCGCCGGGCCGGGCCGGGCCGGGCAGCGACGCGGCGTCGGTACCCGGACCGGCGCCGCGGTCGCCGGGCAGCTCATCCGGGCGCGGGCCCCGGACCCGTCCGCGTCTCCACAACAACGACACCCCGGCACCTGAAAGCCGGCCATACCGACGCATGTCCAGCAAGTTGAGTGGGAATGACTCAGGTATGCTGAGCGTTGTAGCTGGCGGGCGCGGTTCCGCGCGATGTCGCGACCACCGAACCGCGAGATCGCGTGGGACCAGTGACTGAAGACCGCACGACATCGGATCGCCTCGAGACACAGGGATCGCCATGAACGCTGACCGTCTCACCGCCCGCTCGCAGGAGGCTCTGTCCTCCGCGATCAGCCGTGCCACCGGCGACGGATCGCCGCTCGTCGACCCGCTGCATCTGCTGACCGCCCTGCTCGAGGCGCCCGACGGTGTCGGTGCCGCCCTGCTGGAGGCCGTCGGCGCCCCGGCGGCGGACATCCGCTCCCGGGCGGAGGCCGCGGTGGGCCGGCTCCCCCGCGCCGCCGGGGCCAACGTGGCGCCGCCGCAGCTGTCCCGGCAGCTCGTCGCCGTCCTGAACAACGCCGAGCGCCAGGCCGCCCGACTCGGCGACGAGTACACCTCGGTCGAGCACCTGGTCGTGGCGCTCGCGGAGGAGGGCGGGGAGGCGTCCCGCATCCTCGCCGAGGCGGGCGCGACCCCGGACGCCCTGCGCGGCGCGTTCGACCGCGTCCGCGGCGGCGCCCGCCGCGTCACCAGCAGGGATCCCGAGGGGGCCTACCGGGCGCTCGAGAAGTACTCCATCGACCTCACCGCGCGGGCCCGCGACGGCAAGCTCGACCCGGTGATCGGCCGCGACACCGAGATCCGCCGGGTCGTGCAGGTGCTCTCCCGGCGCACGAAGAACAACCCCGTCCTGATCGGCGACCCCGGCGTCGGCAAGACGGCGATCGTCGAGGGGCTCGCGCTGCGGGTGGCCGCGGGCGACGTCCCGGAGTCGCTGCGCGGCCGGCGGATCGTCTCGCTCGACCTCGGCTCGATGGTCGCCGGCTCCAAGCTGCGCGGTGAGTTCGAGGAGCGGCTGACCTCGGTGCTCACCGAGATCCGCGAGGCCGAGGGCCAGATCATCACCTTCATCGACGAGCTGCACACCGTCGTCGGCGCCGGCGCGGCCGAGGGCGCGATGGACGCCGGCAACATGCTCAAGCCGATGCTCGCCCGCGGTGAACTGCGCATGATCGGCGCGACGACGCTGGACGAGTACCGCACCCGCATCGAGAAGGACCCGGCACTGGAGCGCCGCTTCCAGCCCGTGATGGTCGGGGAGCCGTCCGTGGAGGACACGATCGGCATCCTGCGCGGACTCAAGGAGCGTTACGAGGTCCACCACGGGGTGCGGATCACCGACTCGGCGCTGGTGGCCGCGGCCACCCTGTCCGACCGGTACGTCACCGCCCGGTTCCTCCCCGACAAGGCGATCGACCTGATGGATGAGGCGGCGTCCCGGCTACGGATGGAGATCGACAGCCGGCCGGTCGCCGTCGACGAGCTCGAGCGGGCCGTGCGCCGTCTCGAGATCGAGGACATGGCACTCTCGAAGGAGAACGACGACGCGTCCCGGGAACGGCGCGACCGGCTGCAGCGCGAGCTGGCGGAGAAGCGCGAGGAGCTCTCCGCGCTGACCGCGCGGTGGCAGCGGGAGAAGAACTCCATCTCCGAGGTCCAGAAGATCAAGGAGGAGCTGGAGAACGCCCGCCGCGCCGCCGAGATGGCCGAGCGCGACCTCGACCTCGCCAAGGCCGGTGAGCTGCGGTACGGAACGATCCCGACGCTGGAGAAGCGGCTCGCCGAGGCGACCGGCGCGCTCGCCGGATCGGACTCGCCCGGCGGAGCGATGCTCAGCGAGGAGGTCGGTCCCGACGACGTCGCCGAGGTCGTCGCGTCGTGGACGGGCATCCCCGCCGGTCGCATGCTCGAGGGCGAGACGAGCAAGCTCCTGCGCATGGAGACGGAGCTGCACCGTCGCGTGATCGGGCAGGACGAGGCCGTGCGCACCGTGGCGGACGCCGTCCGCCGCGCGCGGGCCGGCATCGCCGACCCGGACCGGCCGACCGGTTCGTTCCTCTTCCTCGGGCCGACGGGTGTGGGCAAGACGGAGCTGGCCAAGGCGCTCGCCGACTTCCTGTTCGACGACGAGCGGGCGGTAGTGCGCATCGACATGAGCGAGTACGCCGAGAAGCACTCGGTGGCGCGGCTGATCGGCGCGCCTCCCGGCTACGTCGGCTTCGAGTCCGGCGGCCAGCTCACCGAGGCGATCCGGCGCCGCCCGTACAGCGTGATCCTGCTCGACGAGGTCGAGAAGGCGCACCCGGACGTCTTCGACGTGCTGCTCGCCGTGCTCGACGACGGCCGGCTGACCGACGGCCAGGGCCGCACGGTCGACTTCCGGAACACCATCCTGATCCTGACCTCGAACCTGGGGTCGGTCTACATCGCCGACCCGACCCTGCCCCCGCAGGTCCGCCACGATTCGGTGATGGTCGCCGTGCGCGACGCCTTCAAGCCGGAGTTCCTGAACCGGCTCGACGACGTGCTGGTCTTCGAGCAGCTCGGCCGGGACGATCTGACGAAGATCGTCGACATCCAGATCGACCGGCTGCGCAGGCGGCTGGCCGACCGCCGGATCTCCCTCGAGGTGACCGACGCCGCCAAGGTCTGGCTCGCGGACGCCGGCTACGACCCGGTGTACGGGGCGCGGCCGCTGCGCCGCCTGGTGCAGACCTCGATCGGCGACCAGCTCGCCCGCGAGCTGCTGGCCGGCCAGATCAGGGACGGCGACGGGGTCGTGGTCGACGTGGACGGGCAGCGCTCGGCGCTGAGCGTCCACTCCACGGCCCGCGCGCAGGCCATCTGAGCACGCGCGGCCGGGGCTGGCCGGGGCCGGTCGGCCCCGGCCGGTGCGGGGCCGTCACTGGGCGGCGATCTTGCGTTCCACCTGGCCGGTCAGTGTGGCGAGCAGGGCCGGATCCGCCGGCTGGAACGGGGTGACCAGGCTGATCGTCCCCTCCGCCCGACCGGTGAAGATCATGATCAGGTCGACGTAGGTGCGGAAGCTCTGCTGCTGCGCGGTGACGATGTCGATGGTGACCGTGATCCGGTCGGTCGCCCCGGGCGGCGGCGGTACCGTCTCCGTGCCGATCAGGGTGGCCCCGAGCTCGTCGGAGTCGAGCTCGTCGACGAGGGCCCGCCCGTAACACCCGGCGAAGCGGTCGAGCCGGACGATCTCCCGATGCCCCGCGACGGTGGCGGTGTCCGCGTAGACCGACGCGAAGGAGCGGAGATCTGCCCCGCTGGTGTCGTGGGTGAAGACGGGGCCGTCGGCGTCACCGGTCGACGAGGCGCCGATCTGCGCGTCGGTCGCCTCGGCGCACGTCGCCACCGCGCCGTCGAACATCGACGACGGTGCGCTGGCGACCGAGTTGGGGCCGCTCGCCGGCTGCGGCGGGTCCTGGCTGAATCCCGCGGTCTCCGGGCCGGCGGTGAGCACGAAGTCCGCCGCCGTCAGCGGCGACGGCGCTGGTGACGGCGTCCGCCGGCCGCCCGCGCCGTTGGTCCCGCCCCGGTTGACGTCCTCGACGCCGACGTCGGCCTCGGTCGAGTCGCTGCGCCGGTCCGCCCCGCGGGTCCGGGTGGAGCTCCCGCCGGTACAGGCGGTCGCGACGACGAGCAGCGCCAGCAGGCCGACGCCGGCCCGCAGGGCCATCGACATCCCGGGAATCCACGGCCGCCGGCCGGGGGCTCCCGCACGCGGTATTTCCGTTGATTTCATCGCTCTCACAACAAGAAGGGTACGTCGAGTCATCGCTGCGGATAACCCGTTAATACTGTCCGTCCAACGACAAGAAACCCTGCCCCGACCGCCGACGAATGGCTATCCGTATACAGAGTTTCGTATCGTGCAGCGTTGACGTCCACCGGCGACGACCCCCGCGAACCGCGAGCGGTGACCATCAGGCACCGAGCGGTCGGTGGTGCGCGGCACTACGCCTAGAGTTGGCGGATGATTTCACCCGGTCCGGGCCTGGCCGTCTCCGCCGAGGTCTCGGCGGCGCTGACTGCCGGCCGGCCGGTGGTCGCCCTGGAGTCGACGCTGATCGCCCACGGCCTGCCGCGCCCGCGCAACCGCGCGGTCGCCGTGGAACTGGAGGAGATGCTGCGCGAACGCGGCGTCACCCCCGCGACGGTCGCAGTGATCGACGGAGTGCCCACCATCGGCCTGGACGACGCCACGCTCAGCCGCGTCGCCGACGACCCGGCGGTGGCCAAGGCGTCCGTGCGCGACCTGCCCGCCGCCGCCGCGCTGAGGCGCACCTGCGCAACCACGGTCGCGTCCACGTCGATGCTGGCCGCCCGTGCGGGCATCCGGGTGTTCGCGACGGGTGGGCTCGGCGGCGTGCACCGCGGGGCGGGCGAGTCCTTCGACGAGTCCGCCGACCTGCCGACGCTGGGCGGCACCCCGATCACCGTCGTCAGCGCCGGCGTCAAGTCGATCCTGGACGTCGGCGCGACCCTCGAGCGGATGGAGACCCTCGGGATCACGCTGCTGGGCTGGCGCACCTCGGAGTTCCCGGGTTTCTACCTCCCGGGCTCCGGCCACCGTCTGGACTGGCGGGTGGACGACGCCCGGCAGGTGGCTGGCACCATGGCGGCCCGCGACCGCCTCGGGCTGACGTCCGCGATCGTGGTCGCGAACCCGGTGCCGCGCGAGCAGGCGCTCGACCCCGGCGTCCATGACCGGGTGCTCGCCGAGGCGCTGCGCCGCGCCGAGGCGGGTGGGCTGCGCGGGAAGGCCGTCACGCCGTTCCTGCTGGAGACCTTCCACACCGAGACCGCCGGCGCGAGCCTGGAAGTGAATGTCGCCGTAGTACGGAGCAATGTGGCGGTCGCGGCCGAGATCGCGACCGCCTGGACCGCCGGCTGACCACTGGGCCAGCCGCGGGATTACTGGATCTGGAGCTTTCCGGAAATCTGGTCGGCGATACGCTGCAGATGGACCTGCGGCGGGGTGTTGTCGACGTTCGCGTAGTTGACCACAACCTCGACCTGCCCCTCGAAGAAGAACACGTTGTCCAGGACCAGGCCCACGGTCTCGCCGCCGGCCGTCACACCCATGGAAATGCGCAGTAGCCCGCTCGCCCCCGCGGGCGGGGCCGGAGACTCGGCGGCGACGATCTCGACCGTGGCCCCGCTGCCGGTGTCGGCGTCGAACTCCGCCTGCATTGTCTGGCCGAAGCATTCGGCGAACCGCGGATTGTTCAGGATCTCCAGGTCGGCGGCGACCTTTTCCTCGGTCACGATCTGCGCCGAGGACGACATCGTCACGAACTCGTCGACGTCGCTGGTGAAGTCCGGGCCGTCGGCGGTGTCCAGGTGCTCGTCGCTGAACTGCTCGGCGGGTACGCCGAGGCACTGCGCCACCTGGACCATGGTCAGGTCGTCGGAGTTCGACTGCGGGTCCGCGGGAGAGGCGGTGAACCCGGCCGTGATCGCGCCCTCGGTGAGCACGTAGTCCTCGGCTCGCAGCGTGGGCTCGGCCGGGGTCCGGGAGACGACCGGTGCCTGCGACGGGCCGGGCGGCGCGGAGGTCGCCGCGGGCACGATGCCCGCCGCGGCCGGCACTCGCCGGTCCGCTCCGCCACGGCCGCGACGACCTCGGCGACTGCCGCGACCGCCGCGGCCTCCACGATCCCGAATTCCGCACGTCCATCGTTGAACCCCCAAGAATGGCGGCCCGAGTCGAGTAGTCGGACCGTGAATTCCGCGTCATTGCGGTTGCCCGCCGCATTGACGGCCCCATCCACGATGCCGCATAAGTACGACTGCGGACGCCATGATTTCTGTCGTCGTAGGGACAGCCGGCGGCCGATCGGGGAGCTTGGTACCCCCCTTGACATGGCCGGACGTTTCCACCATTCGCACCGCATCAACCGTTCGCACCCCGTCAAAGGCGGCGCGCGACCGATCGGACACGCGACCGATCAGACGCGGAGCGTCTCGGCCGCGGGCGACAGGCAGTGTACGTAGTGGCTTGGTGGGCGTCCGAAGCTTTGAGCTGGCAGCATCAGGAGGGATACCGGCGGGACACGGGAGGAGGACACGCCTGATGGGCCTGCCGCGTCCCGGTGCCACGCTCCACACGCGGCGGTTCCGCTGGGCGGTCGTCCTGGTGTGGCTGCTGATCGGCGTCGCCGTCAGCCCGCTCGCGTTGATGCTCACCGACGCCGAGACCAACGACGCGGCCGCCTTCCTCCCCGAGGGCGCCGAGTCGACCCGTCTGCTGGAGGCCCAGCGGCAGCTCCCCGGCGGTGACGCCGTGCCGGCGGTGGTCGTCCTGGCCCGTGACGGCGGCCTGACCAAGGCCGACCTGGACGTCGCGACGACGTTGCGCACCGAGCTCGCCGGGTTCGCGGCGACGACGATCCCGGGAGTGATCCCCGCGCCGGATCATCGCGCGGTGATCATCACCGTCCCGATGCCGCAGACCACGGACGCCGACCGTTTCACCGCCGACATGGCGCGCATGCGGACGATCGCCAGGCAGGCCGCCGCCGCGGAACCAGGCCTGGATTCCGCGGTCACCGGGCCCGCGGGCCTGGTCTCCGACACCTACGACGTGTTCGTGAAGATCGAGGGCGCGCTGCTGTTCGTGACCGCGTCGATCGTGGCCGTGATCCTGCTCGCGGTCTACCGAAGTCCGTTCCTGTGGGTCGTGCCGCTGCTGTCCGTCGGCATCGCCGACCAGACCGCGGCCGGACTGATCTACCTTCTCGCCGAGCACGCCGGGCTCACGGTGAACGGCCAGAGCGCCGGCATGCTGCGGGTGCTCGTCTTCGGCGCCGGCACCGACTACGCGCTGCTGCTCATCTCCCGCTACCGCGAGGAGCTGACCCGGCACGCCGAGCCGGCCACCGCGATGCTGGTCGCGCTGCGCCGCGCCGGCCCGGCGATCCTGGCGTCGGCGGGCACAGTGATCATCGGCATGCTGTGCCTGCTGCTGGGCGAGCTGAACTCGCACCGCGGGCTGGGCCCGGTCTGCGCGATCGGGATCGCGGTCGCGCTGGTCACCATGCTCACGCTGCTGCCGGCGGCGATGGTGGTCGGCGGGCGACGGCTGTTCTGGCCGTTCGTGCCGCGTCTGGGCCAGGCGGAGCGGTCGGTGGAGGCCGGCGCGTGGGCGCGCGCCGGCGCCGTGATCGGGCGCCGCCCGCGGACGGTCTGGGTCACCACCGTGGCCGTGCTGGGCGCGCTCGTCATCGGCATGCTCGTCCTGCCCGGCGTCCTGCGCCAGGACCAGGCCTTCCGCGACAACGTCGAGTCGGTCCAGGGCCAGCGCCTGGCCGAGCGGAGCTTCCCGCCGGGCGTCACCGCGCCCACGTTCGTGGTGGCGAACAGCGCGCGCGCCGATGCCGTGGCCGAGGCGGTCCGCGCGACTCCCGGCGTGGCCGCGGCGGCGGAGAGCGGGCGGACGTCCGAGCTCGTCCAGTTCCTGGTCGTGTTCGACGCGCCGCCGGACAGTCCCGAGTCGTTCCGGACGGTGGAGAAGCTGCGCACGACCGTGCACGCGCTACCCGGCGCCGACGCCCTCGTCGGCGGCAACACCGCCGTCAACCTGGACATCCGGGACGCTGCCGTGCGGGACCGCGAACTGATCATTCCGGTCGTGCTCGTCGTGGTGCTGCTCATCCTCGGGCTGCTGCTGCGTTCCGTCGTCGCGTCGCTGCTGCTCATGGGCACGGTCGTGCTGTCGTTCTTCGCCGCCCTCGGCGCGAGCGCGCTGGTCTACCGCTACGTCTTCGACTTCCCCGGCATCGATCCGGCACTGCCTCTGATCGGTTTCATCTTCCTGGTGGCGCTCGGCGTCGACTACAACATCTTCCTGATGACCCGGGTGAAGGAGGAGACCGAGCGCATCGGGCACGCCGCCGGTGTCCGCCGTGGCCTCGCGGTGACGGGCGGGGTCATCACCTCGGCCGGGGTCGTGCTCGCCGCCACGTTCGCCGTGCTGCTCATCTTCCCGCTGGTCCAGCTCGCCGAGGTCGGTTTCCTGGTCGCGTTCGGCGTTCTGCTCGACACGCTTGTGGTCCGCTCGGTGCTCGTGCCGGCGCTCGCACTGGACGTCGGCCCCGTCGTGTGGTGGCCCAGCCACCCGGAACGCGCCCGGCCCGCCGGCCCAGTCACCGGCCACGAGACGCTCGCTGACTTCGGAGCGCTCGGTGTTCCCCTGAGCGCGATGGAGCCCGCGGCCGCAGCCCTCGACAGTGCCGAGGAACGAGCCCGAGCCGAGGAGGACGAAGGCACCGAAGCGAACCGATAAACAGGCCGCCGGCAGCCCAGACGGTGCGGACACCGGGCCGGGGCAACGGCCCGGTGGTGGTTCCGCCGTGGCCGTCGCGCCGCGAAATGGCTCAGCGTGCCACGCGCAAGACCTTATGGTTGCGAGATGCACACAGCTCCGGCCGATACCCCTGGCCCGGGGTGGAGCTCCCATTCCTGGCGGATCGACCCCGGTAGCTGGCGGGGCCTGTCGCCGCAGCTGCGCCGCCTGCGCCGGCTGCTGCTGCTGATCGGCGCCATCCCGGTGATCGTGCTGGTCAGCCTGATCGGCGGGGCGTTCCTGGGGCTGCCCGGACTGGCGGTGGGGGCCGTGCCGACCGCGGCCACAGTGTGGGGCTGGCGCTCGATCGGCCGGGCCTGGAGCGCCTGGCGCTACGCCGAGCGCGAGGAGGACCTCCTGATCAGCCACGGCACCTTCGTCCGGAGGCTGGTCGTCGTCCCCTACGGCCGCATGCAACTGGTGGACGTCACCGCCGGGCCGCTGGCGCAGCGGTTCGGCATCGCGCAGGTGCGGCTGCACACCGCCGCGGCCACCACGGACGCCGTGATCCCTGGGCTGTCACCGGTCGAGGCGGCCCGGCTGCGGGATTCGCTGACCGAGCGCGGCGAGGCCCAGGCGGCCGTCCTGTGACCGGGAACGTCCGGTGAGCGGGGCAGGACTCGCGGGCACGGCAGGGCCAGCGACCAGGGCCGCGTTATGACGAGAGCCGAGCCGGAGCCGTCGGTCGAGGACGCGGCTCCGCCGCTCCAGCCGCCGCCCGCCGGTGCGGAGCCGGACGACGGCTACCACCATCTTCATCCGCTCACGCCGCTGCTGCGCGGTTGGCTGCTGGTGGCGGCGGTCGCCGTCAGTATTCTGAAGAACTTCGCAGAGGAACTGACGGTTCGCAGTGTCACGCTCACCCTCTCCGCGCTGCTGCCCGCAGCCTCGGCATACGGCTACTGCGCCTGGCGGTTCACCCGTTACCGCGTGGAAGCCGAGGATCTGCGGCTGGAGACCGGCCTGCTGATCAAGCGTGTCCGGCATGTGCGGCTCGACCGCATCCAGTCGGTGGACGTCGCCCAGCCGCTGATCGCCCGGGTGACCGGGCTCGCCGTGCTGCGGCTGGATCTCGCCGGCACGCACGACGGGGACGCGGAGGAATCCGGCACGAGGCTCAGCTACCTCTCGCTCGAACGCGCGAGGCTGTTGCGGGCGGAGCTGCTCGCCCGCGCAGCCGGCGTGGCGCCCGGAGCCGGAGAGGCACCCGAACGCCCGCTCGCGTACGTTCCGCCGCTACGCCTGGCAGCCGCGATCACGCTCTCCCCCGCACCGTGGCTGGCACTCGGCGCGGCCTTCATCCTGGTCACCCCGGCCCTGCTCACCGGCACCTTCGCCGGGTTCATCGCGGTCGCGCCCGCGCTGGTCGGAGTGTGGCGGACGACCTTCGACCGCTTCGCGACCGGCTTCCGGTTCACGGTGTCGGAATCGCCGGACGGCCTGCGCATCCGCGGCGGCCTGCTCGACCGCGCCCATCACACCGTGCCGCACGGCCGGGTCCAGGCGGTGAGCCTGCGCGGCTCGCCGCTGTGGCGCTGGCTCGGCTGGGTGGAGCTCCAGATCAACGTCGCCGGCGACGCCCGGAGCATGCTGCTGCCCGTCGCCCCCCGCGGGCAGGCCGTGAACGTGATCGAACGGCTGCTGCCGGCCGTGGACGTCGACGGCATGGCGCTGCCGCGCCCGCCGGGCCGGGCCCGGCTGATCGCGCCGGTCCGGTGGCGCCGGATGCGCTGTGGCGCGGACGACCGGGTGTTCGTCGTCCGCGGCGGAGTGCTGTGGCAGCGCACCGACATCATTCCGCACGGCAAGGTGCAGAGCATCAGGGTCGTGCAGCACCCGGCCCATCGCCTGCTGCGCCTCGCGGACGTCCACCTCGACTGCGCGGGCGGCCCCGTGCGGATCCACGCCCGGCTGCTGGACGTCCGCCAGGCGCACGCGATCGCGGCCGCGCAGGCCGAGCGCTCCCGGCTCAGCAGGGTCGCCGCCGTGCCGATCGTGACCGGCTCGCCGGCCTGGACGCCGCTGCGCCCCCTGTCCGGGGCACGCGACCCCGACGCGGTGCACTGAGCCACCGGCCGGCTACCGGCCAGGCACCGCCGGTGATCAGCGGGCCCGGCGGGCCGACGTCACCCGAAGGTCGGGAACTCCGGGCCGAAGACGGTGCCCCACAGGCTGACGGCCTCCTCGTGGTCCCCGGCGCGCTCGGCCGCGACCGCCTTGGCCGAGTAGGTGCGCGCCTGGCGGACGAAGGCGCCAAGATCCTCGAGGTCGTCCTGGCGAAGGTAGCTGGACAGGTCACCGCGGATGTCGGACGGATCGCCGACCACGAGGCCGACCTCGTCCATGTGCCGGAACACCTCGGCAAGGCCCTGGCGCGTGTTGAGACCGCGGCCCGCGAGCACCTGCCCCGCGAGCGCCTCGATGTGGAACGAGCGCAGGTGGCTGCCGCACACCCGGTTCCACGCCTTGAGCAGCCGGACCGCCGAGATGACCCGCGGGCCGAGGTCCATCGTCCAGCTCGCGTGCCGCTCCGGCCGGGTCGGCAGCCAGCCGCCCACCCTGTCCGGGATGACGTAGCCGGCGCGGGGGTGGTCGAAGGCCGGCACGAGGTGGACGTCCGGCGCGGCGTCGTAGACGATGCGCAGCGCCTGGCCGCGGGTGCCGATCGTCTGCACCCGGTCGCCACCGATGGCGTTGCGGACGCAGACGAGCAGGTCGCGAGAATCCCACCGGAAGCGCTTCCACGCGCTGTTCGCCGCGCTGAAGACCACGAAGATGTCCACCTCGTCGAGCGGACGGATCATCGTGTCGCGCCCGGCGGACCCGATCGTGGCCACGCCCACCAGGGGCAGCGCGCAGCGCGGCGGGAAGATCGACCGCAGCGCCCGCTCCGCCTCCGCCCGCCGGTCGTCGATCACCGCGCGGTCGTCGTCACCGAGCCGGACCATGTCGTCCAGCTTGGCGAAGGCGCGGGCAGTCGTGCCGACCAGCAGCGGACCGGTCATCGGGCCGGTCATCGGATTGATCGGAGACGCGCCGGTCACGGCGGGCCCGGGCGGCGGTGCCGTCGCCTGCTCACCCGCGGGGAACAGCGGGTTCGGCTCCCCCGGCCCGGGCCCCGCCGGCCGCCGCCAGTGCGGCGGAATGATCAGATGGTCGTACGTGACCTCGCTCGACCGTGTTCCGGTAGGAACTTCCCGACGGGCATCCACGCTCATCGTGCAGACCTCCCAGGGCGCAGGTGACGCCGGACGTGCGGGCTCCCTCCCCATTGCGACGCGCCGCCCGCGGCCCGTCGCAGACGCCCCCGCCGGGGCCGGGCGGACCCGGCTACCGGTTGCGACATCGGTTCCTATGGTGCCCCAGGACGTCACGATCTGAACAGGGGGCCGTGGTATCGGCGTGTCCGGCCCGGCCCCGCCGTCTCACGGAACCATGAAAAACCTGTGTCGGATAGCCGACACCCCAGCCTCGGGGGGCCCTCAGGAATACCACCCCCGGGGGGTGAGGGAAAGAGGGTGACCAGGGCCGATGGCACGTTCGGGCGATCGGCCGCTGGACAGCGGGCGCCTGGAGCGTCGACGCCCGGGGCCGCGCCACCGGCTCGCGCCGCGGCGCCCGCGGACACCCAGGCCACTCGACACGCCGACAACGTTAACTCTAAGTAACGATGTATGCCGGGTCACGCGGCGATCGTCAGACCACTGCCAGGCCATCCCGGGCTGCCCCGCCGAGGCCCGGCCATTCCGGATATCCCTCACTGCCAGGTCATCCGCGACATTCAGGTGACTGGCCGACCATCCGCGACATCCGGGACGGGGCAGCCGACGGCGTCAGCCGGGCGGCGGGCGGATCCACAGCCGACGGCGTTCGGTGAGCAGCACGCCGGTGGGCACGAACGCCGTCGACTGGGCGAGCCGCTTCGCGGCGGTGTCCCCGACGCGGACCCTCGTCCCGACCAGAACCCCCCGGTACTCCAGCCAGCTTGCGACGGCCCGGACGGCCTCCGCGGCGTACCCGTCGCGCCGGTGGGCGGCGCTCACCCGGACGCCGACCGCGGCCCGGGCGGCATGCATGTCGGCGGCGAGCAGACCGAGCGCCGTGCCGTCGTCCGCACGCAGCACCCAGGTCAGGATTCCCCGGCCGGCACCGATCCTGCGCCGCAGCTCCCGGCGCACACCCGTCGGGTCCGTGGCGACCGAGTCGGCCGGCGTGGAATCGGCCGGCGCGGAGTCGACCGCGCCGCCGAACAGCTCGCCGGCCGCCAGCCGGACAGGCGCGCCGTGGTTGGCGGCGACCATCGCCTGCGCGAGCTCCTCGGCGACGAACCCGGCGTTCCAGACGGTGAGGGGGAGTGCGCGCAGCCGCGCGGTGGTGAGGGTGGGACCCTCACCCACGGCGGGCCGGCTCCGGGACCCCCAGCAGGCCCCGGTCGCGCAGCCAGGAACCGGTCCGCCGCATGCCCTCGTCGAGGTCGACCTCGCCCCGCCAGCCGACGAGCGCGGCGATCCGGTCCCCGGAGACCGTGCCGCGCCTGGTGACGTCCTGGATCGTCAGCGGGCCGAGGTCGACCCGGACACGCGGGTCCACGTTGGCCATGAGGGCCGCGCCGATCCCGCGCAGCAGGCCCGGACGGCCGCCCGCGGACGCCGACTGCCGGCTCGGCAGCCGGTCGACGGCGTCGACGACCTCGCACAGCCGCGCAGGCACGGACCGGGGCGTCCGCACCTGCGCCATCGCGGCGTACCGCCCGAAGAATTCGGCCACCGTCGCCGTGCCCGGACCGGTCACGTGCAGCACCTGGCCGGTCACCGCCTCGCCCGGGGCGGCCGCGACGGCCATCACCGCGCTCACCACGTCGTCGACGTGGACGGGGCTCAGCATGCCGCGCCCGCCGTCGACGAGGACGAACCGGCCGGCCCGCATCAGCAGCACGGGCCACAGCGTCCAGCGGCCGGCGCGCGGGCCGTAGGCGTCGGCGATCCGCAGCACGGTGACGGGGGCCCCGTGGGCGGCGGCCGCGCTGACGGTCTGCTCGGCGGCGGCGATCGCGTCGGCGCGCGGCTCGCCGGTGAGGCCGACCGGCGCGGACTCGTCGGCCACGTGCGGTGCGTCGTCGCCGAGCGCGCTCACGCAGGACAGGTGGACCACGCGGCGGACACCAGCGCGCTGGGCCGCGTCGAGCACCGTCGCGGTCCCGCCGAGCAGCACCTTGCGCATCTGCGCGGTGGTGATGCCGCTGGGCGGGGTCGCCCGGCCGGCCCGCACCGGCGCCAGCTCCCCGACGCCGCCCATGCCCACGGCGGCGGCGTGCACGAGCAGGTCAGCGCCTTCGAGCGCCTTCTCCCAGCTCCCGGACGTCGTGACGTCGGCCAGGGTGACGCCCGGCGCGCGCCGCACGTCGAGCCCGATGACCTCGTCACCGCGCCGGCGGAGCTCATGCGCCACGGCGCCGCCGAGGAATCCGGCCGCGCCGGTGACCACCGACCGCACCACGCTCGCCCTCCCTCACCCGCTTCGCGGCCAGCCGGCCGGCGCCGACCCACGCACACCGGCGGCTGGTTACCCGACCCGGCCTGTTCCGGACCAGACGATACGTGATCTTTTGGTGTCCGCTCTGCCGGCGGAGTCGGCCGGCCTGAGCATGATGGCGAGCGATAGTACCGGGCCCGATGAGGGCGCCTGGTTCTGGGCCGGCGCGGGCCGCCGTCCGGGGCGCCGTCCGGGACCCTCCGGAGCGGTTTCGAGACGCCACCCGAAGGCCACAGAAAAGGGTCGACAAAAGAACACCAGCGGGAATGGGCCGCCCGATTGGTGCCGTTACGGCGAGCCGAAATCCTGGACCCAGTAGGTGCCGTAGTCACCTCCGGTGGCGAACCCGACACCGATCTGGCTGAGCGAACAGTTCAGGATGTTCGCCCGGTGGCCGGGGCTCGCCATCCAGTCCGCGACGACGTCGGCCGGGGTCCGCTGGCCGGCCGCGATGTTCTCCGCCGCGATCGAGAAGACGTAGCCCGCCGCCGCGATCCGGTCGAAGGGCGACCGCCCGTCCCGGCCGCTGTGGTCGAAGTAGTTCCGGGCCGCCATGTCCGCGCTGTGCTCCTGGGCCGAAGCCGCCAGGCGGGCGTCGACCGCGAGGGCCGGGCAGCCCGCGGCCGAGCGCTGGGCATTGGTCCGCGTGACGACCTCCTCGATCAGCGCGGCCGTCGCCGCCGACCCGGCACCGCCGCCCGCGCCGGTCGGGGTCCCGGCGAGCCGGGCGCCGGAGGCGACGGGGGCCGGTGCCGGCCCGGCCACCGCGCCCGCCGCGGTGCTCGCGGCCGCCGCCGGCTCGGCGCCCGACGGCGAACCGGCGCCTGTCGGGGAGCCGGACACTCCCGCGGAGGCCGACCCGGCAGGGCCGGGCGGCGTACCCCGGGGCGTGCCGTCGCCCGGATCGGCGGCGGCCGCCGCTGACCGCGGCGCGGCTCCGCCCGGAGCCGTCTGGTCCACCCCGGGCGGGAGGGGGTTCGCGACGGGCACCCGGCCGGTGCGGACCAGCGGGGCGTGCGTCGCGCGGAAGATCACCTCGGACAGGGTGTAGTCGCCGTTCGGCAGCTGCCGGGTGTCGATGCTTGCCTCGAACGGCTCGCCCATCGCCCACCGGGTCACGTTCACGGGGCCCGAGAGCAGGTAGAGGACCCAGGGCTCGCCCGGTGCCGAGCCCGGTTGCCCGTCGGCGGCCATGATCGCGAGCAGCGCGGGATCGGCCCGCAGCACCAGCACACCGCTCACCGGCCCCCGGTCGGCCGGCCACACCGGATCGGCGGGCGACCCGCCGTACCCGGCCAGGGCGCCCCGCCCGCTCCGCGACGCGCTGCCAGGCGGTGCGCCGACGGCATCCGTGCCCGCGGTGTGATCCGCGGTGCCCGCACCGGTCCCGCCCGCGACAACCCTGTTGAACCCGGAGAGGCCACGGCCCGCCGCGCTCGACGTCGAGGGGACCTCGCCCGAGGCCGCCACGAGCCCGAGCGTGACCAGCGTCAGCGCCACCAGCCCCGCGGCGGCGCGCAGCCCGCCCGCCCGCCCGGGCGTGGGACGTCTTCGGTGCCGCCGGCCACGGACCACGTCCTGGACCGGGCCCGCGGGGCCGGCCGGGTCCGCGGCGCGCGAACTCCGCGCACGCAGGGCCGGCCGCGCACGCGAGCCCGGTCGCGCATGCGAGCCCGGCCGTACACGCAAGCCCGGACCGGACGGCGCAGCCCGGTCACGTTCAGGACGCTCTGAGTGCATTCGGACCCTCTGTGTGATCGGCTTGCCGGCCGCTCGCTCACCCGAAGAGACTAGCGATCTGTAGCCGTAGGGGTCCGGCCGGGCCAGGACGAACCCACCGACCAGGCATATAAGGGGTCAGTCCGAGGTGGTCCCGTCGCCGGGATCTCCTGGGACCCGCTCAGTGCGGGCTGGTCCCACTGGTCCCGCTGGTCCCGCTGGAGCCGCCAGGCCCCGCGGCCGCGCTACCCGCCGGCGGAGCAGCTCACCGACCGCCCCCGCCAGGACGGACACGACGATGACCACCAGCGCGATCCACAGCGCCGCGTCCCGCAGGCCCGGGATCGAGGCGGCCTCGTAGCCCAGCAGGGTCAGGCCCGTCCCCCAGACGACGGCGCCGATGACCACGGCCACACCGAACCGGTGCCGCGGCATCGCCACCGCGCCCGCCAGCACCGGAGCGAACGTCCGCGCCCAGGGGACGAACCTGGCCGCGATCAGGGTCACCGCGCCGAACCGGCGGTAGAACTCCTCGGTTCGGCCGAGTGCCCGCGCGTGTCGGCGTTCCAGGTAGGGCCGGCCCAGGTGGCTGCCGGTGGCATAGCCCACCACGGCGCCGGCGCTGGCCACCACCGCGACACCGACCGCGACCACGACGATTGACACGTCCGCGGCCGGATCCGCGGCGACCAGACCGGCCGCGAACAGGATGGTGTCCCCTGGAAGCCAGAAGCCGACCAGGATCCCGCTCTCCGCAAATATCACCGCGAAGAGGATGACGTAGAGGGTCATCCCGGAGAGGCTCTCGATGTCCACTCGGCCAGTCTGCCGGGCGCGGCGGGCGGGGAGGAGACATCCAGCCGCCTTCCGGCGATGTCGCGTGGAACCACACCCGTCCGAGGCGCGCGACGGCATACCCTTCGGCCTACACCTGCCGTCGGCACGCGTCGGGCGCGACCGGACTCATGGGGATCCAGGGATCCGGTGGCGGGTTCGGCGGCGCGGCCGGCGCCAAGGCCCGCGGGCGGTGTGTGCCGCCAGCCGGCCGCGGCGCCCCTACACCTTTCGAGGAGTTCCACCGATGCCCATCGCCAGCCCAGACGTCTACGCCGAGATGCTCAGCCGGGCGAAGTCGAACGCCTACGCCTACCCCGCCATCAACGTGACCTCGTCGCAGACCCTCAATGCCGCGCTCCGGGGTTTCGCGGAAGCCGGCAGCGACGGAATCGTCCAGGTGTCGACCGGCGGCGCCGAGTTCCTCTCGGGAACGACCATCAAGAACATGGTGCTGGGCGCGGAAGCGCTCGCCGAATACGCGCACCACGTCGCCAAGGCATACCCGGTGAACATCGCGCTGCACACGGACCACTGCCCCGCCGACAAGCTGGACACCTACATCCGCCCGCTGATCGCCATCTCGAAGGAGCGTGTGGCGCAGGGCCGCGACCCGCTTTTCCAGTCCCACATGTGGGACGGTTCGGCGGTCGAGCTCGAGGAGAACCTCAAGATTGCCGACGAGCTGCTCGCCGACTGTCGCGCGGCGCGCATCGTGCTGGAAGTCGAAATCGGTGTCGTCGGTGGTGAGGAGGACGGCGTCGTAGGCGCCATCGACGAGAAGCTCTACACCACCCCCGGCGACATGTTCCGCACCGCCGAGGTTCTCGGCACCGGAGAAAAGGGCAGCTACATGCTGGCCGCGACGTTCGGCAACGTGCACGGCGTCTACAAGCCGGGGAACGTCAAGCTCCGACCCTCGATCCTGCGCGAGGGTCAGCAGCACGTGGCCGAGAAGCTCGGCCTGGCCGCCGACGCGAAGCCGTTCAACCTGGTCTTCCACGGCGGCAGTGGGTCGGACCTCTCCGAGATCCGCGAAACGCTCGACTACGGCGTCATCAAGATGAACGTGGACACCGACACCCAGTACGCGTTCACCCGGCCGATCGTCGACCACATGCTCCGCAACTACGACGGTGTCCTCAAGGTGGACGGTGAGGTCGGGGTCAAGAAGGCCTACGACCCGCGCACCTACGGCAAGGCCGCCGAAACCGCCATGGCCGCCCGGGTCGCCCAGGCCTGTGACGACCTGCGGTCCGCCGGCCGGTCGATCGGGGTCTGACCAGCCTCGTCCGGTTCACGGCCCGACGGTCACCTGATCCGTTCCTCTCCCTCCCGGGGACGCCTGTCCCCGGGAGTACATCTATGCCCCGCGGAGTCCATGTGTCCCGGGCTGTGGCCCTCGGCCGCACATGGCACTGTTCTCCCCATGGCTCCGCTCTCCCTATGTCTCGACGCCGTGTCTCCTCATTGCTCTTCGGTCGGCCGAGCGTCCGCGGCCGCGGAGGGCGGCACCGGAACCCCCTGAGCGCCGCACGCCCGGGGGACCACATTCCCCGGGAACAATGAGGTACCTGTCGGGACACGCACCGTTTACCCGGGACGGGGCCCCTCGCCCGGTGCCGCCCGACACCCGGTGCCGCCCGATGCCGCCCGGGACGCCCAGTGCCATCCGGGACGCTCAGTGCCATCCGGACACCCAATGACACCCGGGACGCATAGTGCCCAAATAGGCACACAAAGCTATCGTGGGCGCGCGGTGCCCAGCGGAGCACACGGCGCCAACTCGGAACAGAGTGTGCACCCGCTCCTATCCATGCGGAAGCGCACCCTCGATGTGGACGCGAGGCGTCACCCGCCCGGCGAGGCCTCATGAAGATCGTGCGGGCGGTCGGCGCGACATCGGCGCCCATACCAACCCAGGACACTCCGAAGCCCACAGCCCACCACAGGCCCCTCATGGGTTGCGGATCGGGTAAAGCCTGCCGAGACCACGCGCACGACCCATCGGAGTCCACACCGGACGCAGCGTTCGCGTGGGCTCCTATGTGTCTCAGCGGCCCCGATGCGTCCTACCCGACACATGCCGACACATGCGGCCGCGCGCCGAACGCTGCTGCCGCGGTGACCCGAGCGCACCCGTTCGTGCGCCCCGGTGATACCTCTTCCGGCCCGCCCCGAGACGCACGCCGTGGCCGAACCGCGAGCCGCCCCGCCCGTGGGCCCGCGGGACAGCTCGGATTCCCGCCCGAACGGGGCTACTTCGGGGCACGCAGAGAGGCACCAGACAGCCCACGCGATCGCCCGATCACGAGCGAGAGACACACACGGACCCACCTCAGCCAAGATCGATCCGAGGGACGAATGGGACGTACCGACCCGACCCCGAGGGACGCCACCACCCCGCAAGCAGTCACAGAAACACCCCAACAAGTTAACTCATAGTTACAGTTGCGTTTCTCACACATCACGGCATGCGGGCTGGTATCAGCACGACGATATGAATTTTCTAGCTGCTTGATGACGGCCTGGCCGGCCGCGGGTAGCCTTCTCGCATATTCGGCTTGATTGCCGACAGCACGCCCAATGGTAACGATCTTTCACCAGTGTGATCTGTCGGTACGAACCACCCTCCACGACGCGGTCGCCAAGTTAATGAGCGCGCATGCGCGCGCGATACCAGCACCGTGATCAAACCTCAAGCAGCCACCGGACGGTGTGCTCTTTTTCACCCGAGGCATTCAGTGCTTGTCATTCGACCTGACGGCGTGGTTATGGTCTTCGCCGTGCCCGGAGACAGGCCGGGCACCCGACGGGTGGCACGCCGAATCCCTGCCCCCATCCGTTGGAAACAGAAACCCGATGGCAGGAGCGGGGGAACCAATACCCGGTCGCCGATTCTGGGGACCTTGGGGTGAAGCCGCTAACGCCGACGGCACGAGGAGGAAGCTTGTCCTCCGTTGCCGAAGGCACAGGATTTCCGGAGTTCCTGACTTGGCGGCCGGGCTTTTTCCCTGCCCGAACCCGACAGCTCACCTCGCAGGCGTGGGGAAGGAAAACTCACGCATGTCCGACGCACGTACCAGTGGCCGACAACGCCGCAGCAGTACCCGCAGCCGGGCCCGCACTCTCGTCTCCGTCCCCGTCATCGCCGCGGCGGTCGGCGGAACACTCGCCCTGAGCCAGCCGGCCAACGCCGCCACGACCTGGGAAGGTCTACGGCAATGCGAGTCCGGCGGTAACTACACGACGAACACCGGTAACGGCTACTATGGCGCTTACCAGTTCTCGCCAGGCACCTGGCGCAGCCTCGGCTACTCGGGGCTGCCACACACGGCTCCGCCCGCCGTGCAGGACGCAGCGGCACTGCAACTCGCACTCCGTTCCGGGTTCGGCCAGTGGCCGGTCTGCGGGAGCGGAATGGGCTCCGAGCAGCTCCTGCCCGGCGCGTCGTCATCAGGCGCCGGGGTCCAGGCGTCCAGAGCGGCCGAGCGCACCTCGCTGGTCGCCCAGCCCGCAGCCGCGGGCGTCCCGAACCTGACGCGGACATACACCGCGTCGATGGTCAACCAGGTCAGCGACGAAGTCCGCTCCTGGCAGGCCAAGATGACCTCCCTCGGCTACCCCCTCACGGTCGACGGCAGCTACGGACCACGGTCCGCGGCCGCGGCGCGTGACTTCCAGGCCGCACGCGGCCTCGTGGTGGACGGCGTCCTGGGTCCGCAGACCTGGGCGGCCACCTTCGGCTGACGTCTGCCGACCGGCGCACTCGGTCACCAGCCGGGCCGTCTGACGGCCACCGCCGCACGCGGCGCCCGCTCCCCCGCTGGCCTGAACCGACCCACCGCACCCTCCTGACGGCCGCCCCCACGCCGCCGTCCGGTCGCGGTGGCCCCCACGCACCGGTCGAGCCCCCTTCGCAAGGCGTCCTTCCCCCGGACGAGGCATCCCACCCGCGCCCGTCGCGGTGAGCCATCCCTCCATGGACTCAGGCCCTCGAACCGGGCGCCGGCGAATCATCCGTGTTCCAACTCCGCCCAGCCGGTGTGTCTCCGGACATCCCGCCCGCGGCCGACCACGTGCTGTCGCAACCGCGATTCCCCCACCAGCACGAGCTCGGCACTCTGCGTCGCCCCGGTTCGTCCGCGGCGAAGACCCGCCGGCGCCAGGACCGTATGACCCGCCCGCACGGGGCAGACCCCGCCGTGCGGGCGGGGGCCGGTGCGCGGATCGCCCCAACGATCCGCGCGGCACGGGAGGCGGTACGGACTCAGGCGGCAAGCCGGCGTCGAAGTCCCGATGCCGGGGGCCGTGTTCTCATCCGTGATCCACCCGATGATCGGACGAACCCTCCGACAGCCAAGTCGCCGCGGCGCGTGATCCGCCGCCGACTCTGCTAGGTCGAGCCCGCCGCATGATCTCCTCCGGCCCAGGCCGCAGGAGGAGCCGTCCACGCCGGTGATCCCGGCGGGCGGGCGTGTCCCACACAGGCCGGGACACGCCCGCCGCGGACGGCCAGCCCGATCCCGTCGCCCGTGCAGGTCCTCCCTCCGCCGCGCCCCGTGCCCCCGGGCCCACAACCCCATCAACCTACATATAGTCATGTTAGATATACAAAACGTAATTATCTAGGAAAAAACTACAAACGAACGACAAAAATACTTTCGAGGAGCCGTCCAGACGCGACGGCACGCGGCCCGACCCACCCCGGCGGACGGCCGTCCGCGGCCTGGCGGTAACGTCATCCGGATCAGTGCGTCTCGTCACAATCGGCTACGTCACTCGTCAATCAGCCCATTCGGGTAGCTCCGATGTGGTCCTTTCGCATCCCCCACTAGCCGCCCGAATTTGCGCCGTCTAGCTAGATCTCGCTACAGTTCCGCCCACTCGCCTCCCCGGGCGAGGTCATGCGGACGGACGCCGAGTCCTGCCCCCGTCCCCATGGCCGGAACGAGCACGGACAACATCGGGCAGGAGCGGGGGACCCACCATCCGGACGCCCCCCCGGCGTCCTAGGGGTTAAGCCGGCGAAACGTGCGGCCGGGAGCACACCGATCCGCGAGGACGGGCTCCGGGCCAGCGGCGCCGACCGGGCAACTTCCAGCCCGAACCCGACAGCTCACCCCGTAGGCGACGGGAAGGACTCTGATGCGATCGCATGATCGTGTTCCCGCCCGTTCCAATGGCCGTGGCGGAAGGCACCGAGCGACCCAGGGACCGTCCACCGCGACTCGGGTCCTGCGCACCACCGGCGCCGTGACGGCGCTGGTCGGCACCGGGCTCGCGGTGACCGCCGCTCCCGCGGGAGCGGCGACTGCCGACGACTTCGCGAAGCTCCGCAAGTGCGAGTCGGGCGGCAACTACGCCATCAACACCGGCAACGGCTTCTACGGTGCCTACCAGTTCGACCAGCGCACCTGGACGGGCCTGGGCTACCCCGGCCGACCCGACCAGGCTCCTCCCGCGATGCAGGACGAGGCCGCGTACAAGCTGTACAACAGCCGCGGCTGGTCACCATGGCCCGGCTGCACCAGCAAGCTCGGCCTCACGAGGAACGGCCCGGCGCCGGCGTCGTCCGGTGCCGGCGGCGACGTGATCGCCCAGGCCCTGACGCCGGCCGAGCCGCCTATGACGCTCGAGCGCGCTCGGGCTGAGGTCGGCGGCCAGTTCGGCGGCGAGGCGCTGAACGTCGGTATGGGCGACGACGTGCGCGCGGACGCCTTCATATGGCAGGCAGAGATGCGCGACCGCCGGTTCGTCCTGACCGTCGACGGCAAGTTCGGCCCGGAATCGCAGGGCATCGCCGCGCTCTACTCGTACCTCACCCGAGTGAGTGACGGTCAGCCCGGCGTGGTCGGCCAGAACCTGTGGAACGCCACCGTCAGCGGCTGACACCACCAGCGCCGCCAGGCACCCCGGCACCGCCGGCTTCACCTGACACCACCGTCGACGGCCGACGTCGGCGGCGCCAGCGGACGTTGCCGACAGCTGACAGCGTCGACAGCTGTCGCACGCCCTGAGACGGCCGGCAGCGCCCTCACACCGTCGGCAGCACCCCCAAGGGTGGCTGACAGCGCCGTCAGCCGGCTGGCGGCACGACCGGCGGCCGGGGCACCCGCATCCGCTCCCAGCGGCTGACAGCGCCGTCAGCGGCTGGCGGCTGCCACGGCCCGGCGCTGACGGCCTGCGGTGCCACGTCGGGACGTCGCGCGGCGTCTATGTCAAGGCGCCTCGGGGCCTGGATGTCGCCGGGCCGGGCGTCGTGCGCGCCCGCCCACCCGCAGCGAGACCAGGCCGGGCGTGGGGCCAGGCCGGGCGTGACCGCGGTGCCCGAGCCCCTGACATCGCCGTCGCCACCCGCCAGGACCGCGGACGGCGCCGGACCTGCGGCGGCCACGCGTACCTCCGGATGACGGGCGCCGGGTCCTCATGACCGTCTGGCAGGTCGGGCTATGCCTCGTTGGCACGAGGTTCCACGAGGGCGCTGTGGTCCCGGGCTGGTCCCGATCTCGCCTCCGCGCCCGTGTCGTGGTCCGCCCGGCCCTCGATTGCCGTCAAGCAGAAATCTAAAAACCAACAGACAGACTACGGAAGAAATCGACTGACACAGGAGAAGTAGGGCCGGCGGCGGCACGACGCCGACGGGGCGCCGACGCGATGCCGGCGGGGCCCGCGGCCGTCCGTGGCCGTTCAGTGGCCGTCCGCGGGCGGCTCGGCCCCGGAACGGCTCCGGCGTCGGGCAGGATGAGGTCATGACGACACCGCCCGCGAACCAGAACCTCCTGTCGGGCCCGCCGCCCACGCTGCTGCCCTCCGACGCGGCGGCCGCGGACGCGTTGCGGGCCGGCGACACGCCGGACACGGTCGCCGCCCGGTTCCCGGCCATCAGCCTCGGCTGGGCGGTCCTCGCCGAGGACGCGCTGCGCGCCGGGCGCCCGGTGGAGGCGTACGCCTACGCACGGACCGGGTACCACCGGGGCCTGGACCAGCTCCGCCGGTCCGGCTGGAAGGGGCACGGGCCGGTCCCGTGGTCCCACGAGCCGAACCGCGGCTTCCTGCGGGCGCTGGCCGCGCTCTCCCGCGCCGCGGCGGAGATCAACGATGGCGAGGAGGCGGCCCGGTGCCGGCAGTTCCTCACGGACAGCGACCCGGCCGCGGCCGCGGAACTCGGTCTCGCATAGCCGCCATCCGGCCACGGAACGCCGCCGCCGGCCCGCAGGGTCTGGCGGACGGACCACGACGGGCCCATATCCCTAGTAACCTCGCCCGGTGCCCGCACTAGTCCTCATCGGCGCCCAGTGGGGCGACGAGGGAAAAGGAAAGGCGACCGACCTCCTGGGCGGCGCCGTCGACTACGTCGTCCGCTACCAGGGTGGCAACAACGCCGGACACACGGTGGTGATCGGTGCGGAGAGTTACGCCCTGCACCTGATTCCGTCCGGTGTGCTCCGCACCGACTGCGTTCCGGTGATCGGTAACGGCGTCGTGATCGACCCCGGTGTGCTGCTCTCGGAGATGGACGGCCTACAGGCCCGCGGGGTCGACGTCTCCCGTCTGCTCATCAGCGCGGACGCCCATCTGATCATGCCGCACCACCGCGCCCTGGACAGGGTCACCGAGCGGTACCTGGGCAAGGCCCGGATCGGCACGACAGGCCGGGGCATCGGCCCTGCGTACGGGGACAAGGTCGCCCGCACCGGCATCCGGGTGCAGGACCTGCTCGACCCCGGCATCTTCCGGCAGAAGCTGGAGCTGGCGCTGCGGGAGAAGAACCAGGTCCTGACCAAGGTCTACAACCGGCGGCGCATCGAGGTCGACGAGGTCGTCGAGGAGTACGCCGCCTACGCCGAGCGGCTGACCCCGCACATCGCCGACACCGGCCTGCTCCTCGACACCGCCCTGCGCGAGGGCAAGGTCGTCCTCCTCGAGGGCTCCCAGGGCACCCTCCTGGACGTCGACCACGGCACGTATCCGTTTGTGACCTCCTCGAACCCGACCGCCGGCTACGCCGCGACCGGCGCCGGCATCGGCCCCACCCGCATCAACCGGGTGATCGGGATCATCAAGGCGTACACGACCCGGGTCGGCGCCGGCCCGTTCCCGACCGAGCTCGACGACAAGGTCGGCGAGGAGCTGCGCCGCATCGGCGGAGAATTCGGGGTCACCACCGGCCGGGCCCGGCGCACCGGCTGGTTCGACGCGGTCATCGCCCGCTACGCAGTCCGGGTGAACGGCCTCACCGACCTTTTCCTCACCAAACTCGACGTACTTTCCGGCTTCGACACGGTGCCGGTCTGCGTGGGCTACGAGATCAACGGTCAGCGCACCGATGAGATGCCGATGACGCAGACGGAGTTCCACCACGCGAAACCGATCTACGTCGAGCTGCCTGGGTGGCACGAGGACATCTCGGGTGTCACCCGGTTCGCCGATCTCCCCGAGGCCGCCCAGGCGTATGTGGCGACACTCGAGGAGATGGCGGGCGCCCCGGTGTCGGCGGTCGGGGTGGGCCCCGGCCGCGCCCAGACCCTGGTGATCAACGAACTGATCTGACCCGGGCACGGCCCCCACAGCCGTCCACCCTGCCGTGCCCGGTCCCGGCCAGCCCGGCGCGCGGGCGAGAGTCTCACCCGTGCCGTGCCGTGCCCAGACCCGAGCCGTGACCGGTCCCCCGTGCGGTGAACAGTCTCGCGCGGTGATCGGGTCGGGCCGGAGTTGCACTACGGAGCGTTACGGTCGACGCTTGGCCGGTCACAGTAGGCGACGACCGGGGGTGGTGGCGATGGCGGGATACCCGTCGCAGGCCTCCTGGGACGACGAGCACGCCGACGGCGCCGACGGCGCCGGCTCCGAGATCACGAACGAGACACTCGCCACCGCGCGACCCTCGACCGAACTCGAGCCGGCGACGGCGCCACGCCAGCCAGGCCCGGCACGCTGGTCACCCACCGTCCATCCTGACCATCCGCTACGCCACGGCATCGACCCCTCGACGTGGCCGGTCGGTTTCTCCCCCACCGGCGAGGCGCTGCCGGAGACCCTGACCGACGTTCTCCTGCGCGGCAGTCACGCCATCCGCAGCTCGAAGCGCGCCGAGGCCCAGCGCCTCGAGCGGGCGGCGGCGATCGCCGAGCACGTCCAGGCCCAGATCGACGACTTCCTGGGCTTCTGCGCGGCCGAGCGCCTCACCCCACCGGTCATCGTCCGCACGAACGGCCGCCGCGCCGAACGGTCCCACGACGATGTCCCCGACTGGAACGGCACGCCACGACTCCGGACGTCAACCATGGACCGCGCCGCCGCACGGGCCGGGGATGACGACTCCAGACAGGACCGTCGCCGTGGCGAGGACGACGCGGACCCCGACACCGCCAGTCCGCCGCCCACCGGCCGGCACGGACGTCGGTCGGGGACCACACCGGCACGCCGCCGGCTCCTTCGCCGCGAGCGGCTGCATGCCTGGCCGCTCCTCTACTGGCGCTGCGAGAGTTTCCCGGCCCCGGGACGCTCCCTGCACCTGTTCGTCGAACCGGACGGACGCACCTTCGAGGGCCGCGACGCCCCCGCGCCGCTGACGGTGCTCGGCCGTGAGGTGCAGGTGTGGCCCGTCGACGCCCCGTCGATAGTCGAGGGCATGGCCGAGGTGGACGCCCGCCGTTGCGCACTTCACCTGGTGCACGGAATGGCTCACATGCTCTGGCAGGCCGGCGTGGGCCTGTAGCCCTTCCGCCTTCTTAATCTATTAGCCACATCTAATTCCATCTCCACCACCGGCGCCGTTTCCGGCGCGCACAGAGAAGTGTGGTGATCGAGTGAGTCCATGCACTCATTCAGTCGCCGCGCTTCATCGAAACGGATAAAAGGACGTCGACAGCGCCGACGCGCGCCCCCCGGAGCCCCGCGGCCCGAGCCGGGCGCCGGGCGGGGGCCCGGACCATGCGACACGGCGGTGGCCGGTGGAGGCGGCACGGGTCCTGTCGTGGTCTCTTCTTGCTGATGAGCAAGCGGACATTGCTGGCACCAGTCGATCCCCGGGACACTCGGGACGGCATCGCCGACAGGGCCACAAGGCAAAGGATGATCAACGTGCACGCTAACCTGGACCCCGTGACTTCCGCGGCCGCCACCCCGGCCTCCCCCGAGCTGTGAAGGTCCTCGTCGTCGGTTCCGGCGGGCGTGAGCACGCGTTGTGCCGCGCGCTGGCCCGGGATCCCAATGTCGGCTCGCTCGTGTGCGCCCCGGGCAACGCGGGGACGGCGGAGTTGGCCGAGCCGCGTCCGCTGCGGGTCGACGATCCGGATGCTGTCGCCGCCCTCGCCGAGTCGGTGCGCGCCGATCTGACGGTGATCGGCCCCGAGGTCCCGCTGGTCGCCGGCGCGGCCGACGAGATCAGGGCCCGTGGGCTGCGGGCGTTCGGCCCGTCCGCCGCGGCCGCGCGACTGGAGGGCAGCAAGGCGTTCGCGAAGGAGATCATGCGAGCGGCGGGCGTCCCCACGGCCGATTCGCGGGACCACACCGAGATCTCCTCGGCGCTGGCCGATCTGGATAGTTTCGGCCCGCCGTACGTCGTGAAGTACGACGGTCTCGCCGCGGGCAAGGGCGTCACCGTGACCACCGACCGGGACGCGGCCGTCGACGCCGTCCGGGCGAGCCTGCGTGGCCCGGACGACCGGGTGGTGCTCGAGGAGTACCTCGACGGGCCCGAGGTCTCGCTGTTCGCGATCGTCACCGAGTCCGGCTCGGTGGTGCCGCTGCTGCCCGCTCAGGACCACAAGCGGGTCGGCGACGGCGACACCGGCCCGAACACCGGCGGGATGGGGGCCTACACCCCGCTGCCGTGGGCGCCGCGGAACCTGACCGCCGAGGTGGTCCGCACGGTGATCCGGCCGACAGTGGACGAGATGGCCCGCCGGGGAACCCCGTTCACCGGTCTGTTGTACGCCGGGCTGGCGCTGACGTCCCGTGGCATTCGTGTGGTCGAGTTCAACGTTCGGTTCGGTGACCCCGAGGTACAGGCGATCCTGGCACTGCTCAACACGCCGCTGACCGACGTGCTCTCCGGGCGGCGGCCGCCGGTGTGGCGGTCGGGGGCCGCGATCACCGTGGTCGTCGCCGCCGCCGGCTACCCGGCGAACCCGCGGCTCGGTGATCCCATCCGTGGTCTGGCCGCGGCCGGCGCGCTGGCGGGGGTGGACGTGCTCCACGCCGGGACCCGCCGGGACGAACAGGGGCAGGTGGTCGCGTCGGGTGGCAGGGTGCTGTCCGTCACGGCCATCGGCTCGAACCTCGAGTCCGCGCGAGGATCGGCATACGAGGCCATCAGCCGCATCTCGCTGGACGGTGCCCACTACCGCACCGACATCGGGGACCCGTCCCGGATGCGCGGCGCGGTGGACGTCCACCGCGCCGGTTCCGGGGTGGGCGACCTTCACCAGTCGCAGGACCAGCAGGACAAGAAGGAGTGAGCGTGTCGCAGGGCAAGTCGTCACAGGGCAACGGGGCAAGGGGCGGCTCGACGGATCCGCGGGTGGCGATCGTCTACGGCTCCCCGTCGGACACCCAGACCATGAGCAAGGCCGGCGCCACCCTGGAGCGCTTCGGGGTCGCCTACGAGGAGGTCTCCCTCTCGGCGCACCGCGCCCCGCGCACGCTCGCGGAGTACGTCGGGAAGCTGCGCGCGCGGGAGATCCAGGTGGTGATCGCCGGCGCCGGGCTCGCCGCCGCGCTGCCGGGCGCCGTCGCGGCCCTGACGACCCTGCCGGTCATCGGCGTGCCGATCTCCGGTGGCGCGCTGGACGGCATGGACTCCATGCTCGCCATCGCGCAGATGCCGCCCGGCGTGCCGGTGGCCACCGTCGGGCTGAACAACTCGACGAACGCCGCGATCCTCGCGATCCAGATCCTGGCGCTGGGCGACCCGGATCTCGGCCTGAAGCTCGCGACGTTCAAGGACGAGTTCGAGCAGGCAGCGGCCGACTCTCTCGCTGACGTCGCGGCGGCGGCGACCGCGGCGGCACGCGCATGATCGGTCGCTACACGCTGCCCGACATGGGTCGGGTGTGGTCCGAGGCGAACAAGTACGAGCTGTGGTGCAAGGTCGAGGTCCTGGTCCTGGAGGCGCACGCGGCGGCCGGGCGCGTCCCGGCCGCCGCGGTGGGCCCGGTGCGTGCCGCGGCGGCCCCGACGCCGGAGGCCGTCGCCGAGATCGAGGCCGTCACCCAGCACGACGTGATCGCCTTCCTGACCGCCTGGGCCGACCAGACCGAGCCGCGTTCCGCCGCGGCCTACGTGCACTTCGGCATGACCTCGTCGGACCTGCTCGACACCGCGCTCGCCTGCCAGCTCGTCGAGGCCACCGACCTGCTGCTCGCCCGTGCCGACCGGCTGGTCGCCGCGCTGCGCGACCTCGGGCTGGCGCACCGCGGGACCCTGCGGGTCGGCCGCACGCACGGCATCCACGGCGAGCCGACGGTGTTCGGCCACCGCGTCGCCGACCTGGCCTTCGGGATGGCCCGCTGCCGTGACCGGCTGCGCGCGGCGCGGGCGGACGTCGGCGTCGCGAAGATCTCGGGAGCGGTCGGCACATACTCGAACATCGACACCGACGTGGAGGGCTACGTCGCGGACAAGCTCGGCCTCACCCCGGCGCCGGTCGCGACACAGGTCGTCCTGCGGGACGGGATCGCCTCCTGGGTCGCGGCCCTCGCCGGCCTGGCGACGGTCTGCGAGGCGGTCGCCCTCGAGGTGCGGCACGGGCAGCGCACAGAGGTCCGGGAGCTGTCCGAGCCGTTCGGGTCGGGCCAGAAAGGCTCGTCCGCGATGCCGCACAAGAAGAACCCGATCATGTCGGAGCGCATCGCGGGGATCGCCCGGATCGTCCGGGCCCAGTACGTGCCCGTCCTCGAAGGTGTCCCGCTGTGGCACGAGCGGGACATCTCGCACTCCTCCACCGAACGGATCGCCCTGCCGGACGCCGCCTGCGGCGTGGACTACCTGCTGCACCTCACCACCCGGCTCGTCGACGGCCTCGTCGTCGACCGGGAACGGATGCGGGCGAACCTCGACGCCACCGGCGGGCTCGTCTACACCTCGGCGGTGCTGTTGGAGCTGGTGGAAACCGGGCTGTCGCGCGAGGACGCCTACGCCGTCACCCAGGCGGCGGCGATGGAAACCTGGCAGACGGGCGTCCCCTTCCGCGAGACGCTGCGCAAGCACGCGGGCGACCGCGGCCTGCCGCTCGACGAGGCTCGCCTGGACGAGGTCAGCCGACCGGAACGCTATGTCGAGCGGCTCACCCCCGTCTTCGACCGACTGGCCGCGCTGAGCTAGAGCGCCGGTCAGGTAG